>PPEA01000610.1 GCA_002967005.1 Mycobacterium talmoniae | reverse complement strand
CGGTGCGCCCCGCACCGCGCGGTGCAGGCCGGCCTCGACGATGTGCTGTTCGGCCGGGCTCAGCTGGGCACCCTGGGCGTCTTCGACGAGGTCGAGCGGACCCAACGGCTGCCCGGTGCGCAGCCGGGCCATCATCTGCAGGTTGGGCAGCATCAGCGCCGCGGCCTCCTCGCGGGTTTCGGCGACGGCCGCGTTCACCGTCAAAAACGTCGTCGGCTCGGGGCACAGCGGGCCGGGCACGAACGTCGACCGGTAGGTCGCCAACGCCTCCTCGGTGCCCTTCCCGGAGAAGTGGTGCGCGAACACGTAGGGCAGCCCCTTGGCCGCGGCCAGCCGCGCCGAATACAGCGACGACCCCAGCAGCCACAGCCGCGGTTCGCTGGCCGCGGCGGGGGTGGCCTTGAGCAGGTAGTCGCCGTCGCGCAGTTGTACCGGTACCCCGCGGGCGCTCATCATCGCCCGCACGTGGTCGAGGTACTCGGGGAAGTTCTCGATGTCGCGATCGTCGCGGCCGGCCGCGCCGCGCAGCATGACCGAGGTCACCGGGTCGGATCCCGGTGCCCGCCCGATGCCCAGGTCGATGCGGCCCGGCGCCGCGGCCTCCAACAACGCGAACTGTTCGGCCACCGCCAGCGGCGCGTGGTTGGGCAGCATCACCCCGCCCGACCCGAGCCGCAGCTGGGTGGTCTGGGCGGCCAGGTAGGCCAGCAGCACCGGCGGGCTGGTCGCGCCGACCGAGGGCATGTTGTGGTGTTCGGCGACCCAAAACCGGGTGAAGCCGAGCCGGTCAGCGGTCTGTGCCAGCCGCACCGTGGCCGCCAGCGCATCGGCGGTGGTCTGGTCGGTCCGCACCGGGACGAGGTCGAGCACAGAAAGACGCACGTCGGGTTGCAACGCCGGCGGCCGGGCGAACCTTCCCGCGGTCAGCGGACTGCCGGCCGCCGTGCGCGCGGCGAGGAAACCTGGTCGAGCATGGCCGGGGTCAGCCGGCCGGTGAACATGTTCTGCTGGCTGGGGTGAAAGCAGCCCAGCAGCCGCACCCCCGACGCCAACTCCGCAACCGCGCCGTGCCCGAAGCGCGGCTTGGGCCTGCCGACC
>PPEA01000061.1 GCA_002967005.1 Mycobacterium talmoniae | reverse complement strand
CAGCCGCGCGACCGACCCGCCGATCAGGTCGATCAACTCGCCCAGGTCGTCGCCGAGCGCGTCGACGATCGGGGCGCAGGCGTTGTCCGGTGGCCACCTCGATCGCCTCGCGCACCGCCCGCCCGGCGTCGGTGAACGCCCCGTCGCGGATCAGCCCGCGGGTGGCCAGCCGGTCGTCGGCCGCGGCGAGGTCGTCGTCACTCCAGGCCCGGGTGCGGATGTAGCTGCGCAGCGGCATCCCCCAGTACAGTTCGGTGATCAACCCGATCTCGGTGCCGTCGAAACCGGCTGTGCTCCAGACGTTTATGTGTACGTCGCCGCGGTACTCGCGCAGCTGGTCGGCCAGCCGCCAGGCGTCGGCCAGCGGCTCACCGGGCAGACCCAACGCGACCAGGCCGGCGAACAGCGGCTTACCCGCCAACGGCAGGGGATCGGTGGCGCGCCGCAGCAGTGCCACCACCCGGTCGACGCCGTCGGGGCGGGCGCCCAACACCCGGTGCAGCTGGGCCACCGCGCCGTCGGTGCGCACCCGGCACACCGCTTTGGCGTCGGTCAGGCCCCAGCCGTGGGTGACCGCCGGGATCACGACGGCCGGGTTGAACACCGCAAACGCCGCGGCGATCACCTCGCCGGGCACCTGCCCCAACAGCGAACCGCGACTGCAGAAATAGGCCGTGCCGTCGGGCATTTCCACCTCGCCGGTCTTGCCGGGGCTGGGATTGAACCCGAGCGCGTGATAGCCGCGGTGGCATTCCGGGGCGAAGTACACCTGCCCGGCGAACGGTTCGAGCGCCAGGGCAAGCGCCCGGGGCGGAGTGACGGTCATGGGCCCAGTGTGCCGCACCCGTCGCGGTCGCGGTCGCAAACGCGTTAGGGTGCCATCCATGCCGATCGCACGGAGCGCCAACGTCTTTGTCCGCCGGTGGATCGCGGTGGCCGCCCTCGGCCTGGCCACCACGACGGTGTCGGCGTGCGACTCCGCTGGCCCCGGGCCGGTCGGGGACCATCCGCGGCAGGTGACGGTGGTGGGCTCCGGTCAGGTGCAGGGCGCGCCGGACACGCTCACCGCCGACGTCGGGATCGAGTTCACTGCACCCGATGTCACCACCGCGATGAACCAGACCAGCGAACGGCAGCAGGCGGTCATCGACGCGCTGACCGATGCCGGCGTGGACCGCAAGGACATCGCCACCACCCAGGTCAGCTTGCAGCCGCAGTACGCCAATCCCGAGGGTGCGGCGTCCACCATTGCCGGGTACCGGGCCAGCAACGCGATCAAGGTGACCATCCGGCAGCTGGACTTGGCGTCGCGGGTGCTGGCCATCATCGTCAACACCGGCGGCGACGCCACCCGCATCAACGCGGTGCGCTACTCCATCGAAGACGACTCCAAACTGGTGCGCGACGCCCGCAGCCGCGCCTTCAACGACGCCAAGGCCCGCGCCGAGCAGTACGCGCAGCTGTCCGGGCTCAAACTGGGCCGGGTGATTTCGATCTCGGAACAACCCGGCGGCACCCCGCCGTCCCCGACGCCGATGCCGCGGGCGATGGCCGCCGACGTGCCGGTGGAACCCGGCCAGCAGACGGTGAGCTTTGCGGTGACCGCGGTGTGGGAGCTGGCTTAGCGGCTCAACACTGGTAGACCCGCGGATCCAGGGTGCCGATGTAAGGCAGGTCGCGGTAGCGCTCGATGTAGTCCAGGCCGTAGCCGACCACGAACTCGTTAGGGATGTCGAAACCCACGTAGGCGATGTCGACGTTGGCGCGGGCCGCATCGGGTTTGCGCAGCAGCGTGCACACCCGCACCGACCGGGGCGCCCGGGTGGCCAGGTTGCGCAGCAGCCAGGACAGCGTCAGCCCGGAGTCCACCACGTCCTCGACGATCAGCACATCGCGGTCGCTGATGTCGCGGTCGAGGTCTTTGAGGATGCGCACCACCCCCGACGACGACGTCGAGGAGCCGTAGGAGCTGACCGCCATGAACTCGAACTGGGTGGGCAGCGGGATGGCTCGGGCCAGGTCGGTGACGAACATGACCGCACCCTTGAGCACGGTGATCAGCAGCAGATCCTGGCCGTCGGCGGCCGCGCGGTAATCCTCGCCGATCTGGGCGCCGAGTTCGGCGATGCGGTCCTGGATCTGCTGCTCGGTCAGCAGCACCGATTTGATGTCACCGGGATAGAGCTCGGCCGTCACGCTGACAGCGTGCCATGCCGCGGCACCAACAACCAACGGGCCGGCCCGCTTCACGCCCTGTCGACGGGTTCGTGACGCAGGGTCAGCACCCCGTCGCGCCGGCCGGCGAAGAGCCGCTGCCCGCGCAGCGTGGAGCCGACCGCCACCCCGCCCTGCCCGCGCCACCCGGTGACCAACCGGTCCACCCCGCGGATCTGTTGGTCGGTCAGCCCGGTCGCCCCG
>PPEA01000609.1 GCA_002967005.1 Mycobacterium talmoniae | reverse complement strand
GGCGGCGCCATCGTCGGGGGTGACGACGGTGATACCGCGCAGCGCCGCGACCCGCCCCGCCGCGGTGACGGTGTCGACCAGCATGGCCAACACCACCCGTTCCCGGGTGCGGGCCGGAAAGATCGGCGCCAGCCGGGTCTTGGCCGCGGTCAACCGCTTCACGGCGATGATCAAGCCGACATCACCGAGTTCGTCGGCCCGCATGCTTCCCACGTGCGCCCATCCTGCCAGCGTTGCCCTCGCTGCCATGCGCCGCCGCCTGCCATCATGCAGGTATCCGCCCCACGGCCATTAAGGTGGCTCGCGGGTGGCAGCGGAAGGTGAACGCATGACCGGCAGTGAGGGCGCCGTCGCGGTGATGGGCGCCGGCGCGTGGGGGACGGCACTGGCCAAGGTGCTCGCCGACGCCGGCAGCGCGGTCACCCTGTGGGCGCGGCGGCCCGAGGTCGCCGCGACGATCAACGACACCGGCTACAACGCCGACTACTTGCCCGGCGTGCAGCTGCCCCCGGGCATTCGGGCCACCGACGACGCCGCCGCGGCGCTCGAGGGCGCCACCACGGTGCTGCTCGGCGTCCCGGCGCAGACCTGCGCGCCAACATCGAGCCGTGGACACCGCTGCTGGCCGAGGGCGCCACGCTGGTCAGCCTCGCCAAGGGCATCGAGTTGGGCACCCTGATGCGGATGAGCCAGGTCATCGTCGCGGTCACCGGGGTGGACCCGTCTCAGGTGGCGGTGCTGTCCGGACCGAACCTGGCCAGCGAGATCGCCGCCGGCCAGCCCGCGGCCACCGTTATCGCCTGCAGCGACTCCGGTCGCGCGGTGGCGCTGCAGCGGATGCTCAACGCCGGATACTTCCGCCCGTACACCAACGCCGACGTCATCGGCACCGAGATCGGCGGCGCCTGCAAAAACGTCATCGCGCTGGCCTGCGGGATGGCGGCCGGGGTGGGGTTGGGTGAAAACACGCTGGCCGCGATCATCACCCGCGGGTTGGCCGAGATCATCCGGCTCGGTATTGCGCTGGGCGCCAAAGGGGCCACGCTGGCCGGGCTGGCCGGGGTGGGGGACCTGGTGGCGACCTGCACCTCGCCGCGGTCCCGGAATCGGTCCTTCGGTGAGCGGCTGGGGCGGGGGGAGACGTTGACCGCGGCGCTGCAGGCGGGTGAGGGCCACGTGGTCGAGGGGGTGACGTCGTGTCAGTCGGTGCTGGCGCTGGCCGCCAGCTACGACGTGGAAATGCCGCTCACCGACGCCGTGCACCGGGTGTGCCACAAGGGCCTGTCGGTCGATGAGGCGATGGCCCTGCTGCTGGGGCGCCGCACCAAACCGGAGTGATGATGCGGCCCGGTCAGTACGGCGATTCCACGCGCAGCGTCAAAGCGGTGAGCCCGCCGGCCGTGCCGGGCCAGCCGGTGGCGCCCGCGCCGGTGCCGGCGTCCGCCTTCCATCTGTCTAGCGACGAAACCACCGAGCTTGACACCTACGGCCGCAATTCCAATCCGACGTGGCGGCAGCTGGAGTCGGGTTTGGCGGAGCTGGAAGGTGCGGCGGCGGCGTTGGTGTTCGGCTCCGGCATGGCGGCGATCACCGCCGCGCTGCGCGCGCTGACCCAACCCGGCTGTGTGCTGGTGATACCGGCCGACGGCTACTACCAGGTGCGCCGCTACGCGGCGGAATACCTTGCGCCCCTGGGGATTACGGTGATCGAGGCGGGAGCCGCCCAGATGTGCGAGGCGGCCGCGGCCGCCGACGTGGTGCTGGCCGAAACCCCCACCAATCCCGGGCTGGACGTGGTCGATCTGCATCGGCTGGCCACGATCTGTCGCGGCCGCGGCGCCACGCTGGTGGTGGACAACACCGCCGCCACCCCGCTGGGTCAGCAGCCGCTGTCGTTGGGCGCGGACCTGGTGGTGGCCAGCGCCACCAAGGTGTTGGCCGGTCACAGCGACGTGGTGGCCGGCTACGTGGCCGGCGGCCGGCCGGAGCTGGTCACCGCCGTGGAATCCGAACGGCTGCTGGCCGGACCGATCCTGGGTGCCTTCGAGGCGTGGCTGGTGCTGCGCAGCCTGGGCAGCGCCGGTCTGCGATTTGAGCGGCAATGCACCAACGCGCAGGCCCTGGCGACGATGCTGCGGGGCCATCCCGCGGTGCGCCGGGTGCGCTATCCCGGGCTGCCCGACGATCCGGCGTATCCGGTGGCCGAGGCGCAGATGTCGCGGTTCGGCTGCCTGGTGTCGGTGGAGTTGGCCGACGCGGCCGCCGTGCACGCGCTGGTGCAGCGCAGCGAGCTGCTGATCGCCTCCACCAGCTTCGGGGGCATCCACACCACGGTGGACCGGCGCGCCCGCTGGGGCGACCCGGTGCCCGAGGGTTTCGCCCGGATCGCGCTGGGCATCGAGGACACCGACGACCTGCTCACCGACGTGTCCCGCGCACTGGGCTAAAAACCGCAGCTCACGGCCGGGGTGCCCGGCGTCGGGGGCCCCACCAGGTAGCCTCTCTAGGTTGTGACCGCAGGTAGCCGCACCCGTGTCGCCGTCGTGTTCGGTGGCCGCAGCAACGAGCACGCCATCTCGTGCGTGTCGGCCGGCAGCATCCTGCGCAACCTGGACCCGCAGCGCTTCGAGGTGATCGCGATCGGCATCACCCCGGGCGGCTCCTGGGTGCTCACCGACGGTGACCCCGACGCGTTGGCGATCAGCAACCGCCAGCTGCCCGCGGTGACGTCGGCCTCCGGGCGCCGCGTTGGCCCTG
>PPEA01000608.1 GCA_002967005.1 Mycobacterium talmoniae | reverse complement strand
CCGACCGGGTGGATGCGGCCCGCCGGGTCGCCGCCGGGCAACGGGTGGTGCTGGCGCCCGGGGCGGCCGCGATGAGCCCGGCGGCGCTGCACCTGGTGCTCGGCCACGAGCTGTTCCATTACGCCGCCCGCCGCGACACCGCGCTGGACGCGCCGCGCTGGCTGACCGAGGGGGTGGCCGATTTCGTCGCCCGCCCCGCCGCCCCGCGGCCGGGCCGGGCCGCCGCCCCGCTGGCGTTGCCCACCGACGCCGACCTGGACGCCCCCGGCCGCAGCGGACGCTGGCCTACGACCGGGCCTGGTGGTTCGCCCGGTTCGTCGCCGACAGCTACGGACCGGCCACGCTGCGCGAGCTCTACCTGGTCGCCTGCGGGGCCGGCCACCCCGATGCGGGCACCGCGGTGCGCACCGTGCTCGACGCCGACCTGCCCGACCTGCTGGCGCGCTGGCAGCGCTGGCTGACCGGCTAACGTACTCGGGGTGAGCCGGGTCCTGCTGGTAACCAACGACTTTCCGCCGCGACGCGGCGGCATCCAGTCCTACCTGGAAGAACTCGTGCGCCGGGTGGTGGCAAGCGGGGCGCACGACGTGACGGTGTACGCGCCGGCGTGGAAGGGCGCCGGCGCCTACGACGCGCGGGCCGGGTATCGGGTGGTGCGGCACCCGGGCACGCTGATGCTGCCCGGCCCCGGCGTCGACGCCCGGATGCGGCGGCTGATCGCCGACCACCGGCGCCGACACCGTCTGGTTCGGCGCGGCGGCCCCGCTGGCGCTGCTGGCGCCCCGGGCCCGCCGGGCCGGCGCCACCCGGGTGCTGGCCGGCACCCACGGCCAGAGGTGGGCTGGTC
>PPEA01000607.1 GCA_002967005.1 Mycobacterium talmoniae | reverse complement strand
CGGCGATGGGCGCGGCCGGGCGGGACTGGGTGCTGGCGAACTGGCGGTGGGACACCCTGGCCGCCCGGCTGGCCGCGCTGCTGGGTTAGTCCGCGGGGGCTGCTACTTGGCGTAGATCGCCTCGATCTCGTCGGCGAACTTCTCGGCCACCACCTTGCGCTTGACCTTCATCGTCGGGGTCAGTTCGCCGGTGTCCTCGGTGAAATCCACCGGCAGGATCCGGAACTTGCGGATCGACTCGGCGTGCGACACGGCGGTGTTGGCCTGTTTGACCGCGGCCTCCACCTCGGCGACCAGGTCGGGGTCGGTGGTCAGATCGGCCACCGACGCGCCGCCGTCCTTGCCGTTGCGCTGCTTCCAGCCGTCGAACGCCTCGGGGTCGATGGTGATCAGGGCGCCGACGAACGGTTTGGCGTCGCCGACGGCCATCGCCTGGCTGATCAGCGGGTGCGCCCGCAGCTGGTCCTCGAGCACCGCCGGGGCGACGTTCTTGCCGCCGGCGGTGACGATGATCTCCTTCTTGCGGCCGGTGATGGTCAAAAAGCCGTCGGCGTCCACCGCGCCCAAGTCGCCGGTCTTGAACCAGCCGTCGGTCAGCGCCTCGGCGCTGGCCTGCTCGTTGCGCCAGTAGCCGGCAAACACCACCCCGCCGCGCACCAGCAGCTCGCCGTCGTCGGCGATGCGCATGCTGTTGCCCGGCAGCAACTTTCCGACGGTGCCGACCTTGAGGCCGCCGACCTGGTTGACGGTGATGGCCGCGCTGGTCTCGGTCAGGCCGTAGCCCTCGTGGATGGTCAGCCCGACGCCGCGGTAGAAGTGGCCCAGCCGCACCCCCAGCGGCCCGCCGCCGGAGATCGAGGCCCGGCAGTCACCGCCCAGCGCGGCGCGCAGCTTGTGGTAGACCAGCCGGTCGAACAGCGCGTGCTTGGCGCGCAGCACCAGCCCGGGGCCGCCGGCGTCGAGGGCCTCGCTCCAGTCCACCGCGGTCTGGGCGGCGGCCTGGAAGATCCGGCCCTTGCCGTCGTTGGCGGCGTTTTGCGCGGCGGTGTTGTACACCTTCTCGAACACCCGCGGCACCGACACCACCACCGTCGGTTTGAACACCGCGAACATCGGCACCAGATTCTTGATGTCGCTGGTGAATCCGACCGTGACCTGGTTGGCCAGCGCGGCCAGCGTGATCGCCCGGGCCAGCACATGCGCCAGCGGCAAGAAGATCAGCAGCCGTTCACCCTTGCGCAGCAGGGTCGGCAACACCTCCTTGGCGCCGCGGATCTCGTAGACCAGGTTGGCGTGGGTGAGCTGGCAGCCTTTGGGCCGGCCGGTGGTGCCCGAGGTGTAGATCAAGGTGGCGGGGTCCTCGGCCCGCAGCGCCTCGGTCCGCTTGGCCAGCTCGCCCGGCTCGACCGCGGCGCCGGCCTCG
>PPEA01000606.1 GCA_002967005.1 Mycobacterium talmoniae | reverse complement strand
CCCGGCGCCGCAGCTGCCGCAGATGCCGCCGATGACGATGTGGCTACATCTGCCGTTCGTGTCGGTGCCCATCCCAATCAATCCGCCGCCTCCGCCCGCGCCGTGACCGGACCGGCCGCCGGCGCGCACACTGGGTGTCACGGGTGTGGACTTGCCAGGAGGACTGCGATGAGTGACGAGCATGGGTTCGGATTCGATCCCGAGGACTTCGATCGGGTGATCCGCGAGGCCAGCGACGGCCTGCGCGACGCCGTGGGGCGCCTCGGACGGTTCTTCACGGTGCCCGGCGACCGGGCGGGCTGGAGCGCGGTGTTCGAGGATTGGGCGCGGAAATCCCGCGGCGAGCCCGCCACGGCCGGCGAGGCCGGCGACGGGGTTTGGGCGATCTACACCGTCGACGACGGCGGCGGCGCCCACGTCGAAGAGGTGTACGCCACCGAACTCGACGCGTTGCGGGCCAACCAGCGCAACACCGACCCCAAACGGCGGGTGCGGTTCTTGCCGTACGGGATCGCGGCCAGCGTGCTCGACGATTCCGACGACACCGGGGGCGCGGCCGAGGCTTAGATCCCCATCGCGACCAGGACGTGGTTGATCAGCCGTTGCCAATCGGCGCCGGAGCGCGCCAACACCTGTTCGACGTCGAACCACTGGTTGGTGGTCGGTGACTCCTTCTTCAACACGTCCAGCTGACTGCTGGTCTTGCTGATGATGGTCCAAAAGTCGGTGGCGCCCCGGCCCTTGGCCTTCTGGTGGCTTTTCTCGGCCTCCCCGGCCCGGTTGTGCACATTGGAGACGTCGGTGCCGCCCTTGATCTCGATGGCGACCTTGAGAAACTCCTGATCGTTGACGGTTTCGGTGATCACCACGTCGGGGTCGGCGGCCAGCGCCAGCGTGACGGTGCGCCCCGCCTTGTTCTGCAGGCTCAGCGACGGGCCGATATCCCCGTACTGCACGCCCTGGCTTTTGATCACCGACTTGAGCACCTCGTAGACGCCCTTGGTGGCCTTCTCGCCGATCTGGGTGCGCCACGACCCGTCGGCCTGCGCACCCAGCATCATCAGCGGAAGCTGTTCGACGTCGGCGGCGGTCAAGCCCGGGCTCAGGCTGGTGATCAGCGCGGAGATCTCGATGTTGAGCTCGCGGCACAGGTCGGCGATCAGCGGCGCGGCCCGCGGGCCGATCACCCCGCGCTCCTCCATGGATTTGAACACGTTGAGTCCGGTGGCGGTCTTGTAGAACAGTTTCTGGCTGACGCCGAGCAGCAGCCGGTAGTAGCCCAGCGCGGCCGGCGCGGCGGTGAGCACCGACGGCACGGCGAACACCAGCTCGTCGCGGATGTTGCTGCCGTGCAGCAGCTGCAGCCCCGGATGCGGGGCATACGTCGTCATCTCGGAGCTCAGCGCGGCCGGCGGAATCGTCTTGGCGGCCGCGCGCACGGTGTCGTGTAGGACCGAATGGCGCGCCTTGACCAGGATTTCGTGGACATAGATCTGCCGTTCGGGCGGCGGAAAGGTGAACAACGGCTGCCGGCTAGGTTTCGATCTCAAAGCCGTGCGCGGTGAGCCGGTTGCGGGCCATCTCCAGGTAGTCCGGGTTCAACTCGACCCCGGCGAAACGCCGTTTCAGCGTTCCGGCCACCAGCGCCGACGTGCCCGACCCCATGAACGGGTCCAACACCAGGTCGCCTTCGTCGCTGCTGAGCGTCACGCACGGCTCGATCAGCGCGGGCGGGAACGTGGCGAAGTGCCCGCTGGCCGCCCGGTACGCCTGGGTCTTGACGTCCCATACGCTGCGCAGCCGCCGGCCGTTGGGCCCTTCGACCGCTTTGACGTTGTACTTGTACCGCTCGGACTTGGAGAACAAGAACACGTATTCGTGGCTGCGGGTGGGCCGGTCGGTCACCGATTCCGGTTGGGCGTTGGGCTTGTTCCAGATGATGTCGGACCGCAGGTACCAGCCGCGTTCTTGCAGGTTGAGCGCCAGCCGCCACGGCACCCCGATCAGGTCTTTGGCCTTGAGGCCGTCCGGCGTCGGGGGCCGCACGCTCATCGCCCGCGCCACGTTCTTCTTGTCCGGGGCGCGCCAGGTCCGCCCGCCGCTGGTGTAGGAGTCGCCGATGTTGAGCCACATCGTCCCGTCATCGCGCAGCACCCGCCACACTTCCTCGAAGAGTTCGGCGAGCGCGTCGATGAAGGCGTACACCGAGTCTTCCAACCCGATCTGGCCGTCGATGCCGTAGTCGCGCAGCGACCAGTACGGCGGCGACGTCACCACGGTTTGGACGCAGCCCTCCGGCATCGCGGACAGCACCTGATGCGCGTCGCCGAGGATGAGCGCCGAGCTTTTCAGCAGCGCCGCATAGTCTTGGCCGCGGTCGTGTTTGACGACGGAGAAGCTCGGCGGCGTCTGCGCACTCAAGCTCATGCGCCGCATCGTATCGGGCGCCGCCGACAACCGCGCTCAGGCGCGCCACCAGCGCAAACGGATTTCCGGCGGGTGGCTGTGCTCCGCTACCTGGCCTCCGGCGGGCAGCGCAGTTCCCGGCCGTTGTGTGCGTCGATCACGGCGGGCAGGTCGGCGACGCTGTCGAGGATGTGGGTGTGCGGGGCGTGCACGAATTCCGCGTCACCGTGGCTGCCGGTGCGGACCCCGGCGACGATCGCCGCGCCCGCCTGGCTGGCCGCCCACAGGTCGTCGATGGTGTCGCCGGCGGCGGCGATCTGGGCGACGGACGCGGTCCCGGTGCGCAGCAGCACGGTGAGCAGCAGGTCGGGGTAGGGCCGCCCCCGCCCGGCGTCCTCCGGCGACAGCGTCAGGTCAACCAGGTCGCGCCAGCCCAGCGTGTCGATGATGTGGTCGCGGATGTGCGGGGCGAACCCGGTGGTCAGCGCGACCGCGCACCCGGAGCCGCGCAATTTCTCGATGGTCTCGGCGGCCCCCGGAATTGGCGTCACACCGTCGGTGGCCAGGCGCAGGTAGGCGGATTCGAAGGCGGTGTTGGCGGTCTGGGCGCGGGTCTCGTCGCCGGGGAAGATCGCCCTGAAGACCTCGATCTTCGAGTGGCCCATGGTGTCTCGCGCATAGGCGGCGGCGTTGGTGAAGGCGGGCGAGCCGATTTTGAGACCCGCGGCGGCCAGTGCCCGGGCGACGGCTTGCGTCACGACGCTGGCGTCGTGCACGGTCGTCCCGGCGATGTCCAGGCAGACCAGCCGGATCATGTGCGCTCCTTGATTTAGGTGAGCGGTGCGACGGGCGCGCGGGTCTCACCGGAGGCTAGTTCAAAGGCGTCTAAGAAGCGGGAGCGGGCCACCGGTTTCTTAGCTGGGGGTCAATTCGGCGGCAAACCACAGCTGACCAGCCGGGATAGCTGAGTGATGGCCGATTGGCCCCGCCGAGCGCCAACCGCCGCCGTTCTGAGGGTTCGTTATGAGATTGTGACTATTCGCGGGGTTGCCCGTATGGTGGTTCCCCGTGGGGAGGCACGAATTAGCCAGGAAGCGACGAAAGTCACCGGCCCTCACGGCTGCAGCCATCGCGTCGGGGGCCGTTTTCTTTGCCGTCGGCGGTAGCGCCTATCCGCACGCCGCCACGAAAGCCGCCGAACCCGTCGTCACCGACGACACGGCGGCGTGCTGCGCGCAGCTGGTGTCCGCGACGCCGCGGGGGGACGGTGGCGACGCAGTTCGGGCAGCCCGGCATGGGCCCCGACCCCGACCAGGCCATGCCGGCCTCGCGGTGGCGGGTGGTCACCCACGAGGCTCCGCGGCTGCTGCCGGTCGGAGTGGCCTCCGAAAGCGGCTTGCAGGTCAAGACGATCCTGGCCGCCCGCAGCATCAGCGCGGCGTTCCCGGAGATCCATCAGATCGGCGGTGTGCGCCCCGATGCGCTGCGGTGGCACCCCAACGGGTTGGCGCTCGACGTGATGATCCCCAACCCCAGCAGCGCCGAGGGCATCGCCCTGGGCAACGAGATCGTCGCGTTCGCGCTGAAGAACACCGAACGCTTTGACCTGCAGGACGCCATCTGGCGGGGCACCTACTACACGCCCAACGGCCCGCAAGGCTCCGGGTACGGCCACTATGACCACGTCCACATCACCACGCACGGCGGCGGTTACCCCACCGGGGGAGAGGTCTATGTGCGCTGAGCGGGGACACTCGATTTGGCGCCGGATGCGCGCCACCGCCGACGCATGGTTTCATTCGGTTCGTGCCTGAGATGGACCGACGCAGCCTGATGATGATGGCGGGATTCGCCGCGCTGGCCGCCGCGCTTCCCGTCCCGGAGGCGCGTGCGCACCCGTCGGCGCCCGCCGCTCCGCCCGGTAACGGGGCCCCGGTGAACTATCTGTTCCACGACGAATTCGACGGTCCGGCCGGATCGGCGCCCGATCCGTCGAAGTGGACGGTGGCTCGGGCGCGGGAGACCATGAAGGACCCGACGTATTGGGAGCGGCCCGAGAACGTCGGGCAGTACCGCGACGACCGCCGCAACGTGTTCCTCGACGGCAAGTCCAACCTGGTCATCCGCGCCGCCAAGGACGGCCCCACCTTCTACAGCGGCAAGATCCAAAGCCGGTGGCGGGGCGGCATCGGCCACACCTGGGAGGCGCGGATCAAGCTGGACTGCCTGACGCCCGGCTGCTGGCCGGCCTGGTGGTTGGGTAACGACGACCGCGGCGAAATCGACGTGGTCGAGTGGTATGGCAACGGCAGCTGGCCGTCGGCGACCACCGTGCACACCATGCCCAACGGCTCCGAATGGGCGACCCACAACATCGCCCTGGACAGCGGCTGGCACACCTGGCGCTGCCAGTGGGATGAGGCGGGCATGCGGTTCTGGGAGGACTACACCGACGGCGCAGAGCCCTACTTCACCGTGCCGGCGAATTCGATCGGGGACTGGCCGTTCAACAACCCGGGGTACACGGTGTATCCGGTGCTCAACCTCGCGGTGGCCGGTTCCGGTGGCGGGGATCCGTCCGGCGGCAGCTATCCGGCGCAGATGCTGGTCGACTGGATCCGGGTCTGGTAAGCGGGGCCTTGCCTCTCGAACCTCACCGACCGCGTCTGCCACAGTGGCCCCACCCGTACCGAATTCCGGACCATGTGGCAGTGCTCGAAACGGATAGCGTCCCCGATATCACGGGCGGCGACGTCTACGTCGACCTCCCGGCACAGCATCTGGATGAGCGATGAGGTCGTTTCGCCCGCACGGGCCGGGCCCGGCGGCGACAATATGGCGATGGATACGCTCCGGACCGGCATCGTCGTCGGTGTCGCTGCCCTCGGCCTAGCCGTCGGCGAACTGTTCACCGGCGCGGGCGCCGCGCACGCGGATGACTACGAGTACCTGGGCGGCCTGCGCGCGGCGGGCGTCTGGATCCACAAGGACGCCGAACCCTACGTGGTTCGGGATGGCCACCGCATGTGCGGCGAACTGCGTCGCGGCGTTCCGCCCGAGGACGTCGCTGCGGAGTTCCCGCAATTGGACCCCGCGGTGTTCTTGTCGATTCTGCGGGACCATCTGTGCCCGGACGCGCCGGGCTGATCCCTGCTCATACGTGGAGCCGATGACGGGAATCGAACCCGCGTATTCAGCTTGGGAATTTGCTACAGAAGAATAGCAATGGCTAGCTATTGTAGCCGTCGAATCTCTGGTCAAGCGCACCGTCGTCCACTATTGGTCGTCTGTTGCCAACCGCCGCGAACTAGTGCAAACCCGCTGGTCGCGGCCATGTGACGGCCGCACCCACCAAATTCGCCGTGGTGTTTTCTGCGCGGTCAGGGCGGACCCTGCGCCCGAAGCTGCTAAGAATCAATCTTGCGGGGCTGGCCGTCGTCAGGGCGACGCCATCGGTAACCGGCCTCATCTTCGAATTCGAGCACGACGCGAAGGCGCGCGTCTGGCGCCGTCGTTCGAAATGCCATAACGGCGAACTGTTCCGGTGTCAGCGTTGTCATCCATTCGCTGACCATCTGGCCTAACAGAGCTTCGCGGAACCGCGCCGAAACTTCAGGACTAAGGCGTTGCGCGATCATGTCGCCCATTTGATTCGGATTCGGGCCGACGCGCTGGAATCCGCCTGTGTTGCCGTAGCCGCCCATTCCGCCCAAGTTGCCAAGTTGGCTGCTCAGCGCGCCACCAATCGATCCTGAGAGCGCTTCCCTCACGATTCGGCCGAACGACTCACCGACGTTGATTTCTCGGTTCGCCTGGCGGCACCCGTTTGGAATCTCGTTGCCGTCAGCATCGACAGCCGTCACCGAAACGGCCAGGTTCGTAACGACGCCGTTGCTGGTGTTGCTCACTTTGACCGTCCATAGGTTTTCACCGAGTACGTCGGCAGGGAAGATCGTCGGAACGATCTTGCGGGCCTGCGCGGCCACCCGGTCATCTTCGGCGCGCAGCAAAGCGGCCATTTGATCCTCGTAGCGTCGCCGGTCTTCGGCGGCCTGCTTGTTCCGCTCAGTGCGATCCTCGCGCGCTTTCTTCGGTTCCCAGTAGAACGCTGCCCACAGCGCAGCGAGTACACCTAGCGCAGTGAATATTGCGCCGAGCGCGGTTCCATACGCGCCAGCGATTTGCAGCCAATCGGGCACCGGGTTTTTCGTGGGCACGACGCTGTTCCCTTCGGTAGTGAAGCTGACTAGGTTGCTCATTACGACGAAAACGCTAACCGGGTGATCTGACAAATCGACAGGACCGAACGGTCTGGCGTCCGATCCACGAAGACATCGAGTTGTCAGGTGGTCGGGAAGATGATGGCTCGCCTGGTCCCGCGGCGGGTTGAGCAAAACGTATGTGCCATCCCAGCTCAGACCTAAGTCGGGCATGCATCGCTGGGCTAAGCTCGGTCAAGCCTTGGCTGAGGGGAAGTAATGAACTACTGGGTGCGTGCCGTCGTCGCGCTAGCGGTCGCTGCCACCCTGGTATCAGGGTGCGGCAAAGGTTCGGTGGCGGAGTCGCATGGTGACACCACAACGACGCCGCCCGCGCGCCAGTCGGTTACGGCGTCGGAGATCGAGTCGTTGCCGGTGCCGTTCGACGACGTCAAGGCAATGGCCGGAGACGAGCTGCAGCATTCAAATATCACCAGGGAACCGACCGATTACGCCGCCATGAGCCCTACCTCGCCGTGTTTTCTTCCCGACAGTGGGACAGCCGACGTGGCGGTCTTTGGGCACGAACCGCTTGCCTTCCGCAACGTCATGTACACGGGCTTTAGCAATGTGTTCGCCGAGCAAGCCCTGGCTGTATACGCCAGTGAATCGGTCGCTAAGGACAAATTCACTCGCTTTGTTCAAGGACTTCACACCTGCGCCGCGTCCCACCCGGCGGGTATGGATACGCCGTCCAGCACTGTAAACACTGCTACTTGGCAACGGCATTTGAGCGGCGTCAACCTCGACCCGGCCACCGACATGTGTGCCGAAGGGGTTAAGCAGGTTCAGAACGTGATGTTCCGGGTTACCTCATGCAGGCTCGACAACGATGCCGCAATCGCAGCGATGATGACGGATCGGATCACGGAGAAAATCAACAACCCTGTTTAGTGCAGACGGCGACCACGGATCACCCCATCGGTTTGGTCCGGTCCGATGGTTGTCGGTCTCTCCTGGACTTGAACCGGGAGACCAGAACCAGGCGCGTTGATGATCACATCCGGCGCAATGTAAATGCCGACATGGCGTGCGTCGTCAGGGCCGTAGAAGATGAAGTCACCTGGCGTGAGGGAGGCCCCGCTGGGGATTTTCGTGAGGTTAGGCGAACCAAGCTGGGTGCCAGTGTAGCCACCGATGTCGACATTGGGCCTCGCCTGACCAGCGGCGTACTCGGCGAGTCCGCTGCAGTCAAAGCCAACACGTTTATTGTCCTGGTAGGTCCACGATTCGTCGACGATCGGGGTGCCGTCCCTCGCCCGGTTCAACACCCCCTTACCCGGTCCGCTGGTGTCGCCGCCGCTCCAGGCGTACGACGTGCCCAACTGCGTTGCTGCCGCACCGACCACCTTCAACCCAGGATCGTTGACCGCATCGGGGTTGGGCAGGAAGCCTCGCGGGATTTGGCCGGTTGCGGGGTCTTTTTCGGTGGGGAAGTGCGCCAGGTAGTCCTGCCATGCCTTGTCGCGGGCTGGGCCGGGCCCGCCGGTATAGCCCGGCGGGTTGTCGGCGAGTAGCGGGTTGTGCCAGGAGTTCCGCCACTTGTTCGGGTCAAAGCCTGGCTGCCATGCGACGCCAGGGTCGTTGACGTCGGTGACGCCGGGCCGATGTTCGCTGCCCGCGTCGCGCGGGGGGTGTTCCTGCCCCGGCTGCGGCTGTTGTCCACCGACCTCGTGGCCACGGGCGTCGACTTCGGCATCACCCACAGCCGCGCGCAACGCGAGGGCTAGGTCGCGGTCGGCGATCTGGGCGTGGTCTTTGAGTTTGGTCAGTTCGGTTTGGAGTAGTTGTTGCTGCACGGCCATCGAGTCGTCGAACCCGATTTCGGGCGGGTTTTTGCTGGTGTCGATTTTCCAGTCCTGGGTGACCTTCCAGCCGTAGCCTTTGGCGGTGGCGTCGATGTCGTCGAGGGACGCCTTGCACCCACTGACCCACATTTCGGCGGTGCGCACCGCGTTGTACACCCCGTCGGACTCACGCCCGATGGCGTCCACATCGGTGCGGGTCTTGCCCAGTTCCTCGCGAAACGCCTCGGCGGCCTCTCCGTGCCAATTGGCTGTTCGCTTATGGCCGTTTACTAATGCCTCGCCAAGCTCGTGATGGCTTCCCCGCAGCTTCCCGACAGTCTCGAACATCTGGTGAATGACCGACAGGTCCCAGTGCCGTACGTCGTCGGGGGTCAGCTCGGCCAAGCTACAGCCTGAGCCCGACGTCCGGGGACGGCGCACCCACCGGCGGCGAGCTGGCCGGGCCGGACTCGCTCGCCAGATCGCCCCAACCGTCGGCGTCGGCGAAGGCCTGCCCTGTTCGGACTACATGTTGGCCTATCGCTGCCACCCGCTGCTGATGCTCGGCGTGCCGCGCTTCCCAGCGCGCCACCACCTGCTGCATCGCAGCCTGGGATTCTCCCCGCCACCGCGACACCGCATCGTTGAGGTCATCGATATGGCGCGCCGTCGCGCTGGCATGATCGTCCGCCGCGTCCACGAAGTGGTTGCCAACTAGATGAAGGTCGACCGGATTGACCTGCAACCTCTTGGCCACAATGACCGCCTCCCCTCCGCGTATCCAAACGGATCATAACCGCGGAGTTGGCGATCGGCTCGAGCTAACTTGGGGGCTTCAAAACGCTTTGAAGGCCGCCGCTGACACGTCCATTCGGGGTTGTGGCATGACACCGAAGCCGCCATTCGAACGGGTCGAACGGTGTTTCACGTGGGAAACGGTGGAGCCGATGACGGGAATCGAACCCGCGTATTCAGCTTGGGAAGCTGATGTTCTGCCATTGAACTACATCGGCCTAGCGTTCCGAAGGGTAGCATCCGCCGGTCACGGCGCCGCGCACCCCGCCAGCAGACACAAAGGACCCCGACACGCCGTCGCCGCGGGGGTGTTTGCGTCTGCTCGCCGGAGAAGAAGGACCCCAGCGGATACGCTCGTCGCGTGCTGCTCTCCGATCGCGACCTTCGAGCGGAAATCGCCGCCGGACGGCTGAGCATCGACCCGTTTGACGACGCGTTGGTGCAGCCGTCCAGCGTGGACGTGCGCCTCGACAGCCTGTTCCGGGTGTTCAACAACACCCGCTACACCCACATCGACCCGGCCAAACAGCAAGACGAGCTGACGTCCCTGGTGGAACCCGTCGACGGCGAGCCGTTCGTCTTACATCCGGGCGAGTTCGTGCTGGGCTCCACCCTGGAGCTGTGCACCCTGCCCGACAACCTGGCAGGTCGGCTGGAAGGCAAGTCGTCGCTGGGCCGGCTGGGTTTGTTGACCCATTCGACCGCCGGATTTATCGACCCGGGGTTCAGCGGCCACATCACCTTAGAGCTGTCCAACGTGGCCAATCTGCCGATCACGCTGTGGCCGGGCATGAAGATCGGTCAGCTGTGCATTTTGCGATTAACCAGCCCGGCCGAGCACCCGTACGGCAGCAGCCGGGTAGGGTCGAAATATCAGGGCCAGCGGGGGCCGACGCCTTCGCGCTCGTACCAGAACTTCATCAAGTCCAGCTAAGTACGTAGATGTAACGGTCAGACGGCCGTCCGGCGATGAGATCTGCGGCTAGCTAGTGAATTGCCTGGAGGTGTTGTGGACATCGTTCTTGGGGTGTCGATGGCGCCCTCGACGGTCCGCATGGTGTTGGTCGAGGGTGAAAACGCAGACGGAGTCACCGTCGACCACGATGATTTCGATATTGCCGCGGGCCGAAACGAGCCCCCGCCCATCACCACCGCATCGGATCAGGTGATCTCGGCGATCCTCGGCACCCAGGAAAGCGCCCAAGAAGGCGGTTACCACCTGACCTCGACCGGTGTGACGTGGAACACGCCCGCCGAGGCGGCGGTGCTGCAGGACGCGTTGGCGCATCACAAGATCGAGAACGTGATGCTGGTGTCGGCGTTTTTGGCCGCCGCGGCGCTGGCCCAGGCGGTCGGCAACGCCACCCACTACGCCAAGACCGGGTTGTTGTTCGTGGAACCGGACACCGCGACGCTGGCGGTGGTCGACTCCGCGGACGGCTCGATCACGAGGTGCAGCGCCGCGAACTGCCCGGCGACGACGACGCCGCAGTGGCGGAGTTGGCCCGGCTG
>PPEA01000605.1 GCA_002967005.1 Mycobacterium talmoniae | reverse complement strand
GCAGCCGGCAGCACCGCCGGCCGCCGACGACGCGTCGATGGCGCTGCACGCCAAGATGATGGTCACCCAGTTCAGCCAGGCGAAGTTCCCCGAGGCCACCAGCCACAGTTGGGTGACGATGATGATTCCCGCCGCCACGCTGGCCACCGGCTGCGGCGCAAACAACCCGAACGGCACGACGAGCTGGGCGACGTGGTTGCCCGCCACCTCAACCCGGTGCAGCGGCTTGGGCAGGTGATGGAAGAACCAGCTCAGCGGCCCGGGCATCGGTTGGGTCTCGTGGTGGTAGTACAGGCAGGTCAGATTCCGCCAGCACGAGTCGCCGCGCAGCTTGATCAACCCGGCCCCGAACTCGATCCGGAAGACCAGCCAGCGGGCCAGCCAGATCGTCAGCACCGGGGGCGCGACGCGGTCATTGCCCAGGAAGATCGCCAGGAATCCGCTCTCCAACAAGATGGACTCCCAGCCGAACGAATACCACGTCTGCCCGACGCTGACGATCGACAGGTACAGCACCCAGATCGCCAGCCAGGCCAGCATCGCCGCCCACAACGGCACCAGGTTGGCCGCCCCGGCCACGATGGCCGCCGACAGCGTCGCGCCCAACCAGGCGACCGCGGCGAAGAACCGGTCCGAATAGTGCAGGTGAAAGATGCTGGGCGCGCGTCGGAACGATGCCCGGTCCAGGAACTGCGGCACCGGCAGCATGCCGTGTTCGCCGATCAGCGCCCGGAACTGTAGCGCGGCCGCCACGAACGCAAGCGCATAGACGGCCGCGATGCCGCGCTCCACCAGCAGCCGGGCCAGCCAATAGTCGGATGCCGTGAACCAACCCATGTCCGCAACTCCTTGGACTACGGACGTTCATACCACCGATCGGCTACCCGGCTCAGCGGGTTGGGAATCGTGCTCGGGTCACGACGCGGTGGAGGAGCCCTCCGCGACGGCCGCGGCCGGGTCGCTCAACGCGCGCCGCAACAGGTGCAGCGCCACCGTGGTCGACCGCTCCCGGATATCGGCGCGGTTGCCGGGCAGCCGGACGGTGCGGCTCAGCGCGGCGCCGTCGCCGACGCACACAGCGAACAGACTGTGCCGATCCGGCTTTCCTGGGTGCCGCCGGCCGGGCCGGCGGCGCCGGTGATCGCGACCGCGGTGTCGGCGCCGAATCGGCGCAGCGCACCGGCCGCCATCGCGGTAGCGACCGGCTCGGACACCGCGCCGTGGGTGGCGATCACCGCCGGATCGACGTCGAGGAGCTCGGTTTTCGCGTCGTTCGCGTAGGCCACCACCCCGCCCGCGACATACGCCGACGCGCCGGCCAGCTCGGTCAGCCGGGCGGCCAGCAGCCCGGCGGTGCAGGACTCCGCGGTGGCTATCCGGCGTCCGGTCAACAACTTCGCGACCTGATCGTCGACCCGGGCGCCGTCGACGGCGAACACCTCGCGGGGATGGCGGTCCCGCAGCAACTGCACCAGCTGCGCATACGACGCGGCGGCCCCCGGCTCATACCGGGTGACCATCTCGACCTCGCCGCGACGCAGACAGGTGGTGATCTCCAGCCGCTCGAAATCGGAGATGTGCTGGGCCGCATCGCGCAGCGTGTCGGCCAGCCCGGATTCGGGCAGCCCGAACATCCGCACGGTGTCCTGGCGGTAGACGGTGCGTCCGGCGATCGCCTGCTGTACCGCGGCCGTCTGGACCGCGGTGGCCCACATCGGCTGCAGTTCCCGCGGCGGCCCCGGCAACACCACCACCGTCGGGCGCCCGGGCACGACCACACCCGGTGCCGTTCCGACCGGGTCGATCACCTCCGACCCGGCCGGAATCAGCGCCTGTTTGCGGTTGGCGGCCAGCAGCGCGTCGAAATCCACCGGCCCGACCCGCGCGGTCAGGGAGCGCAGGATCGCGGCGATCTTGGCCTCCAGCGCGGCGTCCAACACCAGCTCGCGGCCGCAGAACCGGGCCACGGTCGCCACGGTGACGTCGTCGGCCGTCGGGCCCAAGCCGCCGCTGGTGACGATCAGGTCCATCCCCTCATCGGCCAGAAACCGCAGTTGAGCCGCGATGTCGCCGGGACGGTCACCGCAGATCGTGATGTGCGCCAACTCCACGCCCAGCTCGAGCAACCGGTCGGCGAGCCAGGGGCCGTTGCGGTCCTGCACTCGTCCGGTCAGGACCTCGGTCCCGGTGACCACAATGCCTGCACGTGCACTCACCGCAATGAGACTACGCATCAGGCGTCGCGTATCGCCCGCCTACCCGTCGCTTTGGTTGGCGGACAGCATATTTCGCTGTGCCGCCGGGGTTACCGGATCAGGGCAGACCGGACACCGGGAACGGGCTGATGGCCGGCGCCTGCGGAGCGGCCAACCCGGGGATCGTCGCCCCCGGGGCCCGGACCGCGCCGCCGGGGCGGTCCCGAAGTTCGGCATCGGCACCGGCAGCATCCGGCTCAGGTCGCCGGTCCCGGGAATCCCGGGCACACCGGACACGCCGGGCAGATTGCTCTGCCCCACCGGCGCGCTGCCGGTCGCGGACGCCGGGTTGGGCAGGTTGACCGAGGCGCTGGCGAGCGGCGGCGGCGTCGCCGGGGCGCCGGCGCGCCGGTGAGCGCCGAGGTGGTGGTCTGCAGGATCTGCTGCGGAAGCTGGCCGGCGAGGTGACCACCTGCGACACCAGGCCGGGCAGCCCGGGGGCCGGGTTACTCGGTGCGGCGGTGTCGGCCGCCGCGCTGCGCTGGTCGCCAGGGCGGTCATGAACAGGCCCGCGGCAGCGCCCGCGGCCAAGACCAACCAGTTGCGGGTACGTGACATGGTGCTCCTAAATCAGTTCGACTGAACGTGCGAAACCGAAGCTAGCCAGTTACGCAAGTTACTCAAGCGACGCGAGTGGCGGTTTATGGAACCGTTGCGAAGGAGTGCCACGGCGGTGACTGGGCGCGGTCGCGGCGGGACCGGGCATGACGGGCGGCCGCACCGCGCGAACCGTAACATCGACTAGATGCAGCCGCCGGCGACCTTCGATCCGCTCCCGGAGATCGCCGCGAGCCCGCCCGGACCCCGCATCGGCGCGTTCTTCGACCTGGACGGGACGTTGGTCGACGGCTTCACCGCGACCGCGCACGCCGGGGACCGGATCCGTCGGCGGCAGGCCCGGATCGGCGAGGTGCTGGGCGTGGTCGAAGCCGCGTTGCGGTATCGATTCGGGCGCATGCAGTTTGCCCGACTGCTGGTGCGGGCCGCGGGATATCTGCGCGGCGAATCCATCACCGACCTCGACGAACTCGGTGAGCGGCTGTTCGTCGAGCGCATCGCCACCCGCGTCTACCCGCGCATGCAGGAGATCGTGCGGGCGCATCAGCAGCGCGGCCACACCGTCGTGCTCAGTTCCTCGGCGCTGACCATCCACGCCGAACCGGTGGCCCGCTACCTGGGCATCACCCGGGTGTTGTGCAACCACTTCGAACTCGACGACGCCGGCCGACTGACCGGCGGGATCGTCACGCCGGTGGTCTGGGGCCCGCAAAAAGCCGTGCTAGTCCAGAAATTCAGCGCCGACCACGGGATTGACCTGCACGACAGCTACTTTTACGCCGACGGCGACGAAGATGTGCCGTTGATGTCGATGGTCGGCCAACCGCGGCCGGTGAATCCGCGCCCCGGCCTGGCCGCCGCGGCGGCCGAGCACGGCGGGCCG
>PPEA01000604.1 GCA_002967005.1 Mycobacterium talmoniae | reverse complement strand
CCGGGACCGGCTCGAGGCGCTGGCCGAACAGGGCAAGAGGCGCGCGGTCACGGTGATCCGGGCCGGCGAACGGCTGCCGCTGATGCTGGCCGGGGGTCCAGTTGGGGGGTCACGCTGTGCTCGATCCTGCTCGGCCGGATCGGCGAACCGGTGGTGGCCGACCTGCTGGTGCGCCCGTTTGATCTGCTCGGCATCCCGGATGCGCTGCTGCACACGGTGTCGTTTTTGGTGGCGCTGTCGATCGTGGTGACCCTGCATGTGCTGCTCGGCGAAATGGTGCCCAAGAACATCGCCATCGCCGGCCCGGAGACCGCGGCGATGCTGTTGGTCCCGGCCTACCTGCTCTACGTGCGGGCGGCCCGGCCGTTCATCGCGTTCTACAACCGGTGCGCGTTCGCGACGCTGCGCGCGCTGCGGGTGGATCCCAAAAGCGAGTTGGAGGTCACCGTCTCCACCGTCGAGCTGTCCGAGATGATCGCCGAATCGGTGTCGGAGGGGCTGCTCGATCCCGAGGAGCACACCCGGCTCACCCGGGCGCTGCAGGTCCGCACCCGGGTGGTCGCCGACGTCGCGGTGCCGCTGCGCGATATCCGCGCGGTGCCGGTGGCCGCCGCCGGGTCGGGACCACCGTCACGGCGGTGGAGCGGGCGCTGGCCGAGACCGGCTACTCCCGGTTCCCGGTGGTCGACCCGGACGGCCGATTCGTCGGCTACCTGCACATCAAGGACCTGCTGGCGCTGGGCGACGACCCGGACGCGGTGCTCGACCTGGCGGCGGTGCGTCCGTTGCCGCAGCTGCCGGTGTCGCTGCCGGTGCCCGACGCGCTGTCGCGCTGCGGCGCAGCAAGAGCCACCTGGCGTTGGCGACCGCCGCGACCGGCCAGGTGGTGGCGATGGTCGCCCTGGAAGACCTGGTCGAGGACCTGGTCGGCACGGTGCGAGACGGAACCCACCGTGTCGTGAGGTGGCCTGGGCCCCGCGCGAGCTGGCGGGCCCGCGCCGAGGACCACCGGCGGGCGGGTCGAGCGATTTGTCGGCCCGCACCAGCGGCGGGCCCGCGCCGGTGAGCCGCACCCGGTGTGGGATTTCTTGTTCAGCTACTACAGTCTGCGACCCGGTCAGCTGCCCTGCTGGCATCCCGGGTAC
>PPEA01000603.1 GCA_002967005.1 Mycobacterium talmoniae | reverse complement strand
CGGCGCGGTCGAAGAACTGCTCGGCGTGGCGCCGGCCGTTGCCGACACTGCGTGGCGGGCGGTGCGCCGCCGGGGCGGCCCGCTGACTTTGGCCGCGCCCCATACCCCGTTCACGTGCCGATCAGCGGCGCCCGGTCGGTCGCCGGGTGCAGCTTTCCCCTCGACCGGTTGCGGCTCGTCGCCAAGCACACCGACGCCACCCTCAACGACGTGGTGTTGACGATGTGCGCCGGGGCGCTGCGCCGGTATCTCATTGGCCGCGATGCGCTCCCGGCCGCACCGCTGATCGCGATGGTGCCGGTGTCGCTGCGTGGCGATGAGCCCCTCGACGCGACCGCCGTGGTGCCCGGCAACAAGGTGGGGACGCTGATGTGCTCGTTGGGTACGCACCTGGACGATCCGGCCGAGCGGCTGGCGGCGGTCCAGGCCAGCATGCGGGAGGGGAAGGCGGCCCTGGCCGGCCGCAGCCCAGCTGCAGGTGCTGGCGATGAGCGCGCTGGGCCGGCCGCCCCGGTCGCGCTGGCCATGGCGTTGGGTCGCCCATTCGGGCCGCTGCGGCCACCAAACGTGATGATTTCCAATGTTCCCGGTCCGACCGGGCCGCTGTATTGGAACGGCGCCCGCTTCGAGGCGCTGTACCCGGTGTCGGTGCCGGTGGACGCCCAGACGCTCAACATCACTTGCACCAGCATCAATGACCAGATCGCCTTCGGCCTGACCGGATGTCGCCGCGCCGTTCCGGCGATCGGGACGCTCGCCGAGTTCCTCGGTCGCGAACTCGATCTGCTGGACGCCTTCCACCGGATCTCCCGTGAGCGCCGGCCCGGTCGACGCCGCCGACCATGGCGGCCTTGGCGTCGGCGTGCTCGGGGCGGGTCTTGGTCCGCGGCCGGGTGCGCCGGCCCGCGCGGATCTTGACGTCGGATTCGTCGTAGTCGCCGGGTCTCAATCGTCGCGCCCTTGACCGGCCAGCATCTCGGCCCACAGCCGCGGAAACTCCGGCAGCGTCTTGGCGGTGCTGCCGATATCGTCCACCCGCACGCCGTCGACCCGCAGCCCGACGATCGCGCCGGCGGTGGCCATCCGGTGATCGGCGTAGGCGTGCCAGACCCCGCCGTGCAGCGGTGTCGCGGTGATCACCAGGCCGTCCGGGGTTTCGGCGCAGTCGCCGCCCAGCCGGTTGATCTCGGTGCGCAGCGCGGCCAGCCGCTCGGTCTCGTGGCCGCGCAGGTGCGCGATCCCGGTCAGCCGGGACACCGACCCGGGGGTGGCCAGCGCCGCCAGCGCGGCCAGCCGTCGGGGTGAGTTCACCGACATCGCGCAGGTCGACGTCGAAGCCCTCATAGTCTCGCGAGCCGCTCACCTCGAGATACGAGTTCGATTGCGACACCACGGTGTTCAGCCGACGCAGAATGCCCAGGATGGCGTCGGTGGGTTGGACGCCGGCGGTGGGCCAGCCGGTGATGCTCACGGTGCCGCCGGTGACCACGGCGGCGGCCAAAAACGGCAGCGCGTTGGACACGTCGGCTTCGATCTCCCAGCGCCGGGCCGCCACCGCACCGGGCGCCACCCGCCACCGGTTGGGGACGGTGTCGTCGACGTCGACGCCGGCCTGCCGCAGCATCGTCACGGTCATGGCGATATGCGGCGCCGACGGCAGGGCCGCCCCGGTGTGCTGCACGGTCAGCCCCTCGGTCAGCGCCGCACCGGATAGCAGCAGCCCGGAGACGAACTGCGACGACGCCGACGCGTCGATGGCCACCGTGCCGCCGCTGACCGCGCCGGTGCCGCGCACGGTAAACGGCAGGCTGGTGCCGTCGATGTCGACGCCGAGGACTCCCAGCGCCTCCAGCAGCGGCGTGATCGGCCGGGTCCTGGCCTGCTCGTCACCGTCGAACTCCACCACCGCCTTCCCCAGCGCGGCCAGCGGCGGCACGAACCGCAGCACGGTGCCGGCCAGCCCACAGTCCACCCGGGCGCCCGTTCCGGGGAGATCGCGCCGCCGACGGTCAGCTCGGCCTCGTCCTCGGCCAGCCGCAAACCCAGGGTGCGCAGCGCGCCGACCATCAGGTCGGTGTCGCGGCTGCGCAGCCCCCCGACGATGGTGGAGTCGCCCTGACCCTGCGCGGCCGCCAGCGCCGCGAGTACCAGCGCCCGGTTGGTCTGCGATTTCGAGCCGGGCACGGTGACCGTGGCGGTAATCGGGGACGACGTGGACGGGGCCGGCCAGGTGCTCACCGCTCCATCCTGCCCTGTCGGCTGCTTCTGCCACCATGGAGACATGTGCGGACGGTTCGCGGTGACCACCGACCCGGCGCTGCTGGCCGAGAAGATCCAGGCCATCGACGAAGCCACCGGCACGGCCGGCTCCGAGCGGGCCGGCGGCCCGAACTACAACGTGGCGCCCACCTCGACGATCGCGGCCGTGGTCGCCCGGCATAGCGAGCCCGACGACGAGCCGACCCGGCGGGTGCGGTTGATGCGCTGGGGGCTGGTGCCGCCGTGGGTGAAGGCGGGCCCCAACGGGGCGCCGGACTCCGGGCCGCTGCTGATCAACGCCCGCGCCGACAAGGTCACCACCTCGCCGGCGTTTCGGTCGGCCGCCAAATCCAAACGCTGCCTGATTCCGATGGACGGCTACTACGAATGGCGGGTCAACCCGGACACCCCCGCCGGCAAGAAGGCCGGTAAGACGCCGTTTTACCTGCATCGCGCCGACGGCGAGCTGCTGTTCATGGCGGGGCTGTGGTCGGTGTGGAAAGGCCCGGAGGGCGCCAAACCGCTGCTGAGTTGCACGATCATCACCACCGACGCGGTCGGGGAGCTGGCCGAGATTCACGACCGGATGCCGTTGGTGGTGCCCGAAAGCGACTGGGACACCTGGCTGGACCCGGACGCGCCGGCCGATGCGGCGCTGCTGGGCAGCCCCCCCGACGTGCGGGGCTTGGCGCTGCGTGAGGTGTCCACCCTGGTCAACAGCGTGCGCAATAACGGCCCCGAGCTGATCGAGCCGGCCCGGCCGCAGGCCGAGCAGGCCACCCTGCTGTAGCGGGCTTACCGGTTCCGAATCGGCGGGTATCCACGGCAAAAGTCCCCGAAACCACGGTGTTTCGGGGACTTTTGAGTCTGCAGGCGCTAGACCCGGGCGACTTCGACCATCTCGAAGTCGGATTTGGCGGCGCCGCAGTCCGGGCAGCTCCAGTCCTCGGGGATGTCGTCCCAGCGGGTGCCGGGCGCGATGCCGTCTTCGGGCCAGCCCTTGGCTTCGTCGTATTCGAAGCCGCACTGCACACAGATGAACAATTTGTAGTCGGTCATTTCGCTACCTCCATCGGGTCGAAGTCGAGCTTCTCCCGGACCGCGCAGTCCGG
>PPEA01000602.1 GCA_002967005.1 Mycobacterium talmoniae | reverse complement strand
AGGTTCGCTCTCGACGCTGCCGGCCTACGTCGGCGATGACACGCTCGGAGCTCGATGCGCCGGCTGATCGTCGCGCGGCGCACCGTGGCGCGGGTGCGCGTCGCGTCGCTGCAGCTGCCGGGCGCCGATCGCCGCGACCTGGCCGGGCGCTGCCAGGCCGCGGTGCGCGACGATCGAGGGCATGGACACTCAGCGCGAGCGGATGCTGCACGGGGAGTGGTACCGGCCTGACGACCCGGATCTGGTCGCCAGCCGCGCCGCATGCCAACGGGTCCTGGAGACGTTCAACGCCACCGGCGCCGAGGAGGAGCAGCGCCGCCACCAGCTGCTCGCCGACCTGCTCGGGTCGCTGGGGGCCGGGACGTCGGTCCTGCCGCGCTTGCAGTGCGACTACGGGACCTACATCCACCTCGGCGCCCACAGCTTCATCAACTACGACGCGATCCTGCTGGACTGCGCGCCGATCCGCATCGGCGACCACGTGCAGATCGGCCCGCGCGCGCAGCTGCTCACCGCCCTGCACCCCATCGACGACCACGACGCCCGACGCCACGGGTGGGAGTCGGCGTCGCCGATCACGATCGGCGACAACGCCTGGCTGGGCGGGGGAGTGATCGTGTGCCCCGGGGTGCGCATCGGCGACAACGCGGTGATCGGGGCGGGCAGCGTGGTCACCCGGGATGTGCCGGCGTCGGTGCTGGCCGTCGGCAACCCGTGCCGGGTGATCCGGGCGCTTCCGTAGCGACCATCGGCCCAGGTGGGGCCCGCGAGCTGCGCCGGTATCCTAGGCAGGTCATGGTCTACCTGGATCACGCTGCCACCACCCCGATGCACCCCGAAGCCATCGAGGCGATGACGGCCGCGCTGGGGACCGTCGGTAATGCGTCCTCCCTGCACACCGCCGGGCGGGCGGCGCGGCGGCGTTCCTGCAGCGCGTCGACGATCAGCAGCACCACGCCCAGCAGGCTGGCGCCGATACACACCCACGCCACCAGCGCATTGGCGGTCACCACCGCGAACACCAGGGCGGCGAGACCTATCACCGCCAACACCAGGGCAACAATTAGCATCGGTCAACCTTCCAGCCGACGGGCACACTACTGGAGGCCGCCGCAGCGGCCAGCGGCGCCCCGCTCAGTTGTTACCCCGATTGAATTGGTTGAACCCTCCGCCGTCGCTGCCGGCGCTGGAGTCGACCGGCGCCGCCGAACCGCGCTGCCCGAGCTCCTCGAGCTGGGATTCCAGGTAGGTCTTCAGCCGGGTGCGGTACTCGCGCTCGAAGGTCCGCAGCTGCTCCAGGCGGCCCTCCAGCACGGTGCGCTGCTGGTTGATCGTGCCCATGATCTCGGAGTGCTTGCGCTCGGCGTCGGCCTGCAACGCGTCGGCCTTCTCCTGGGCCTGCCGCAGCTGGCTCTCCGACCGGGTTTGCGCATCGGCCAGCATCGCGTCGGCCCGCTGCCGGGCCTCGGAGACGGTGGTTTCGGCTTCCCGCCGGGCGTCGCCCAGGATCTGGTCGGCGTTGGCGCGGGCGTCGGACATCAGCTTCTCCGACTCGGCCTTGGCGGTGCTGGTCAGCCGGTCGGCGGTGTCCTGGGCCAGGCTCAGCACCTTGGCGGCCTTGAGGGCCGGGTCCTCGCCGCCGGCGGCGGCCACCGGGGTGG
>PPEA01000601.1 GCA_002967005.1 Mycobacterium talmoniae | reverse complement strand
GGTGACGATCACGTCGGCGTCCAGGTGCGCCCCCGGAGCGCAGCGCGATGCCGGTGCGTCGAAGTGGTCGATGTGGTCGGTGACCACCGCGGCGCGGCCGTCGCTGATCGCGGTGTACAGGTCGGCGTCGGGGATCAGGCACAGCCGCTGATCCCACGGGTCGTACGGCGCTTGAAGTGGGTGTCCACCGCGTAGCCGGGCGGCAGGTTGTTGACGGCCTGCCGGCGCAGCAGCCACTTCATCAGCGGCGGGGTCTTGCGCGCCAAAAAACCAGATCATGCCCTCGAACAACGCGTTGCGGATCCGGATGATCGGGTGAGCCCAATTGCGCGGCAACACCGTCCGCAGCGCGTCGGCGAACGGGCTGAACTTCGACGCCGAGATCAGATACGTCGGGGTGCGCTGCAGCATGGTGACGTGGGCGGCCTTCTCGGTCAGCGACGGGATCAGCGACACCGCGGTGGCTCCGGACCCGATCACCACCATCTTCTTGCCGGTGTAGTCCAGCTCCTCGGGCCAGTGCTGCGGATGCACGACGGTGCCGCCGAACTGCTCGATGCCGGGGAACTCCGGGGTGTAGCCGGCGTCGTAGTTGTAGTAGCCGGACCCGAAGAACACGAACCGGGACCGGTAGTGCTGCGCCGTCCCGTCCTGCTCGACGGTGACCGTCCAGGTGTCGGTGGTCGAATCCCAATCGGCCGCGCGCACATAGCTGTTGAACCGGATGTGGCGGTCGATGCCGTATTTGTGCGCGGTCGCGGTCAGGTATTCGCGGATGTGCGCCCCGTCGGCCACGCCTTCCTTGCGGGTCCACGGCTCGTAGGGGAAGCACAGCGTGAAGATGGACGAATCCGAGCGCACCCCCGGGTAGCGGAACAGGTCCCAGGTGCCGCCGATGTGGGCGCGTCGCTCCAGCACCACGTAGCGGGTGTCCGGGTTGCGTTGGGTGATGCGGTAGGCCGCGCCGAGACCGGAGATGCCGGCCCCGATGATGACGACGTCGACGTCTGCGTGCACCGTCATGACCCAGCCTCGCTTCCCGGCAACTGTGGCGCCTATCACCCTAGGGTAGGCACCCACCGGTTGATTGGGCCAGGGACGGCTTACCGGTAGTTGACGAACTGCAGCGCCACCGGCAGGTCGGCGCCCTTGAGCAACGCGATCACGGCCTGCAGGTCGTCGCGCTTTTTGGAGCTGACCCGCACCTCGTCGCCCTGGATCTGGGTCTTGACGCCCTTGGGGCCCTCGTCGCGGATCAGCTTGGTGATCTTCTTGGCGTTCTCGGCGTCGATGCCCTGCTTGAGGCTGCCGGTGACCTTGTAGGTCTTGCCGGAGGCCTGCGGCTCGCCGGCGTCGAACGCCTTCATGGAGATGTCGCGGCGCACCAGCTTCTCCTTGAACACGTCGATCGCGGCCTTGACCCGCTCCTCGGTGGAGCTGGTCAGCTCAATGCCCTCCTCGCCCTTCCAGGCGATCGAGGTGTCGGTGCCGCGGAAGTCGAACCGGGTGGCCAGCTCCTTGGCGGCCTGGTTCAAGGCGTTGTCCACCTCCTGGCGGTCGACCTTGCTGACGACGTCGAACGATGAATCCGCCATTATTGGTCCCCTCTCAGTGCTCTGCGGAAGGCCGTGGCCATTTGTATCGTGGGTACATCTTCGTTGTAGTCTGCTAGACGCGATACGGCAGGTTGCCCGAGCGGCCAATGGGAGCGGACTGTAAATCCGTCGCTTACGCCTACGCAGGTTCGAATCCTGCACCTGCCACCAAGGTCAGCGCGTTGAGTAGACGCGCTACCGACCACCAGAGGGACCGGAGTTGTCACGGATTGTCACAACCCGCGCGAAACTCTGCGCGGCGGCGGCCAACGCCTCCGGTTTCGGGTTCACGTAGGTCTGCAGCGTGAACGCCTTCGACGCGTGCCCGAGCCACGCGGAGATGACCGCGATCGGCACGCCCTTGAGGTGCATCAGCGTCCCGCAGGTGTGCCGGGCATCATGCAGTCGGTGATGCCGGACCCCGGCAGCCTTGAGCATCCGCGGCCAGCGGGACTCCACCGCGTTCGGCGTCAGCGGGGCGCCGGCCTCGTCCACCACGACGTATCCGCTCGCCTCGTAGGCTTCGCCCAGCCTCAGCCGGTCGGCGGCCTGGATCTTGCGGTTGACCTTCAACACGGCGACCAGATGGTCCGGGATCGGCAGCTCCCGGCGGCCGGCCCGCGACTTCGGCGTCTTCTCGATGCGCTTCTTCCCGCGCTGCAGCCGAGTGTTCTCGATCGCGAGCGTCTTCGCCTCGAGGTCGATATCCGACCACCGCAGCCCGCAGATTTCGCCGAGCCGCATGCCGGTCAGCGCCAGGTGCCATGCGATCGCGTAGCGGTCGCCCTCGATGTGCGCCAGCACCTTCTCGACCTCATCCTCACTGAGCGGGTCGGGCGGCTTGGCGTCGCCGTCGATGCGGTCCACCAGCGCGACCACGTTGCGGATCACATGGCCCTGCTTGACCTCGCTGTCGAGAATGCTTTCGAGCAGCCCGAGTAGGTAGTTGACCGACCGCGGCGACCAGGGCTTGCGCGTCTTGCCGGTCGGGGAGGGCAGACCGCCGGCGCGTAGCGCGATCACCAGGTCGTCGATGTGCCGCTTGGTGAGCTTCTGCACCTCGACGTCGCCCAGCTCGGCGACCACCACCGACAACTTCTCTATGTACCCGTCCACTGTGGACTCCGCGCGGTCAGCCGCCTTTTTCCCGGCCAGCCAGTTCTCGCACGCCTGCGCCACGGTCAGCTTGTCTGGCGCGACGTAGATGCCGGCGGCGACCTGGCCGCGGATCTCGTCCAGCTTGTCGCGGGCCTCGCGTTCGGTGGCGTATCGCTTTCGGAACTGCTTGCGCTTCCCATCGGGCCCGAGCCCGGTGTCGACGGTCAGCTGATACCGGACGACCGGCCGGCCGCCGGCCCGCTTGGCGAGTTCGACGCGTTTGATCTGGGGCGGCAGCTGCCGGCGTGGTTCGGGCATGGTCAATCGTCCCTCCTGACAGGGGTTTTCGGCCTGGACGATACCCACCAGCGCTGCGCCGTAGCTCAGTATTTACACATCTGATTGTGAGAAATCGGACAGGTTTTACCGAGACTGTCTACGCGATTGATCTTGCTGCGCGTATGTTGCGTTACATCGCGGGATCACAACCGCGAGACAAGGTTTCGCCCATAAAGGTAGATGCCCCGGCGTTGCAGCGCCAGGGCATCTTTTGATCGGAGGCCATCCAATCATGGAACACGTTACAGAACCATCACATCGGCGCGCGGGTTTTGACCAAGTCCGCCCGTGGATGAGCGATGGCGCTGACATGATTACCGATTGCGACATTGAACATCTGCGCAATCGCCTTGCCGACCGGCTGGACCAGCGACCGATGGGCACATGGTCATGCACGCTTATTCGCGCGGTCCTGGTCGCGCTTGACGTCGTCAGTGAAACGCCGCTGGTGTGCCCGCAACCTACCGGCCCCCTCGGACTGAGCCTGGTCCGCTGAGCCCGCGCGGGTCGATGCCCGCTCAGCTTTTGGGGCGCTGTCGCCCGACCGCTGGATAGCCCGATCAATATCGGCGATGTCGATCTTCAGCACCTCAATCAGACACACCAACACGTCGACTGGAATGGATCGCATTCCACCTTCGTAGCGTCGAATCGAGACCGGCGAAACACCCGACCGCTCTGCCAGCTCCTCGCGGGACCAGCCGTGACGCGCTCGGGCCGCGCGCAGTTCCGCGCCAACGGCCAAATTGATCCGGCTAGCATCCATGCGGATCAGTATTAGCGCCATTTGGCGGTACCGCAAGTCCAGCCCGACACGCGACACATCGGCGCTTGCCTTTGGTCCGTATGGACCTTATGGTTGTCCGCATGGACCAAGCGGTGAATCGGAGAGTCGCCACCCAAGTACTGCGGCGCCTGTCGGAATCCGAGATGGACAACGCGAATCTTGCTGAGCGCGTGGGGATTAGCGAAGCAACCTTGGTGCGCCGCCTGACGTCCAAGACGAGCTTCACCGTCGACGAGCTGGCGCGCGCCGCAGTGGCCCTCCAGTGCTCACTGTCCGACCTGATCCCGGCCGTCACCGACTCTTCTGCGGTCGCGTCATGAGCGCCAACGCGCCCGTCGAGCCGTTGGGGGATGCGACACAAGTCGCTGAGTTTCTTGGCATTTCGCCGGTGACGCTCGCGCAGTGGCGACAGCAGGGCCGGGGACCGCGGTGGGCCAGGGTCGGCCGCTGGATCCGTTACGACTGGGCCGACGTGCGCGCCTGGGTGCAGGCCGGCGGTGATCGCGATGATGCGTAGTATTCCGGCACTGGGGCGACGCCTCTTCCCGGCGACGCCGCCCCAGGCCCGCACGGAGTTACTTCCTGCGGGTCTCGCGGACGGTCGTCTTCGGATGCTTACTCGCGTAGGCATCGGAGACGTACTGGCCGTTGATCGCACTCCGGGCGCTGGTGCTCTTGCTGGTGCTGCCGCGCCCGGAGTGCGTGCCTCCGGTCTTTTTCGCCATGACTCCTCCTTTCTTCGATACGTAGGAGCGTCGAACGATAGTTCGACATACGCGAGCATATCTCGGGGTACTGACACCGATGTGATTCTGCGCGCGGCGGGAGCCAGCGCATGAGCGCAAAGTGGCCCCTCGACGGCCTGATCCAGGCCGTCGAGCGCAGCATCAACGTGATACTTCTGGGCGCGCCAGAGGACGGCCCTGATGTCAACACGGCACGGACCGACGCGAACGGCACCGCGCCGCTGACGCACAACGCCGAACTCGCGCTCAAGTACGACCGCGACCCACTGATCGTCAACGGGCGTTCGTACCCGGATGACCCTCGCGCAGCGGCTGCCGAGCAGCGCGCTAAATGGGCGAGCCGCGCCGTGCTCGCTCTACTACCTGCGGCTTCGGACGTCTCGTTCGATGCCCTCTACACGGTCTACAAGTTCGGCTACTGCGTCGGCCAGATAGGCAAGGCCGTCGGCCAGGTCGGTTTGGAACTGGCCCGACGCGCTGTTTCTCGCAGAACCGAACCGCGACTTGGCCATACGCGCTTTGTGGATGGACATGCTTCTCCTTCGCAATCGAGTGACGACGACAGCGTAGGAGACCGGCCCGGACCGGACGGGGAAGCCGGTCCGGGCCAATCAAACCGGCAATGAAAAACCCCCGCCGTGCAGGGCGGGGGCCAGTTGGAAAGGAAATCCGTGTTCCACGATAACGCACCCGCTGCCGATGGCGGGCAACGACACCCAGGCGGTGACGCGGTCATGCGCAGCCTGAGCCGCACCGTCCACGTCCGCACCGCGCGCCGGCTGCTGGCCAGCTTCACCGCCGGTGCAGTGCTGGCCGGCGTCGGCCTCGGCTGGGCAGGTCGCGCGGGCGCAGACCCGGACCCGCACGTCCCGAACATGGCCGCCGGGTACTGCCCAGGTGGCGGCATGGGCACCCAGGCGTGGCTGGCCTACTGCGACGGCGTCGACTACCCGGACGGGACCCGTTGGCACGCAGTCCAGTACGGGCTACCCATCATCGGACGGCCCTACGGTCTGCTGTCGCCCGGACTGCAGTGCGTCGTCGACGACGGCAGCCCGGTGCCGCCGCCAGCGCCGGCCGGCGGATGCGGGAGGGCCGCGTGAAGTCCTGGACCGCTCTCGTCGAATCCGTGCTCGCCCAGCGTGACCGCTGCGGCCGGGACTCGTGTCGGGCCCGGCGCTGCAAACGCTGTGCACGCGGCCGGGCGGTCGCCAAGCGCAGGGAAGCGGGCAAATCGTGACCGCCCAACTTCTCACCGTTAACGAGGCAGTCGCCGCGCTGCGGACCAGCCGGACCGGGATCTACCGCCTGTTCGCGTCGGGCGAGCTGCGGTGGGTCCAGATCGGCGCTCGCCGCCGGATCACCGCGGCCGAGGTCGAGCGCTTCATCACCGAACACCAGGCCGGCATCCAAGTGAGGACAGCATGAAGTTTTCCGACCAGCGCACCACCCACAACCGCGCATCCCGGCGCGCCCTGGGCGTCTACCGCCGGCACGGCCACGGCAAGCGGTGGCGCTCACTCCAGGCCGCGCTCAAGTCGCTTCGCCCATACCCCTGGCAGATCGTCGACGCGAGGTAGTCGAGGACGCAGCGTGATCGGCTTCCTGGCCGACCGCGCCGTGTCGATCCTGACCGCGTACCTGTACCGCGGCTGGCGCGGCCCGCTGCACGACCTGGACGTGCCGCTCCCGGCCGGGGGCGCCGGCGAACCTGACATCTTGTCGGGATCCGGCGTGTGGTGCCCGGAGCACCACGGGCTGCCTGAACATTGCCGCGGGTTGCACCGAGACCCGCTGGCCGATCCCGCCGACAGCTGGGATCCCAAGCCACCCGCGCCGGACGTCGAGACGGCGTCCACACCGGCTCCGTCCGGCGCGGGCCCACACCTGCGTATCTCGGGCGGTGAATGGGCGCTCGCGGGTCTGCCGATCGGACCGCCGCCGGCGCAGTTCGTCACCGAGGACGACGTTCGCCGGATCGTCGACGAGGTGCTGGCGCGCATCGAGGACGCGGCGAAAGCGCTGATCGCGCAGATTTTCGACCCCAGTAATGGATCGGCCCGCCCGGGCGGACACCCCGGAGCGGGCCAACGACACCGGTAATCAAAGGAGAAAGGAAAGAACCGATGCCGCACACAAGCGTAGCCCCTGGCTACGAAATCAGGGAAGGCGTGACCGGCCAAGGCCTCGTCAAGCTCGTGGCGCACATCAGCGCGCAGAGCGAGGCCATCGAGTTCGGCCGCTACATGGACGAGCTGCGGGAGCTGGCCGACGCGGTCATGGACGAGGTGCCCCGCACGTTCCCGCGCCTGGACGAGGGGACGCTGATCATCAGCCGCGTCTGCATGGACGAGGACTTGAGCTTTGAAGCGTGCGAGGCGCTGGTCGACCTCGAAGCCGCGCTGGACGACTTCCGGGCGGTCCTGCGATGAGCCTCTACGACTACCGCGCAGCCCATGAACTCACCAAGGCCGATCCGCCGTTCTACGCCCTGATCATGGCCGCGATGCGCAAAGCCGACACGGTCAACCTGGCCAAGCTGCGGGCAGCGTTCCCTGACACATACCGCGAGGTTGAGGCCCGTTGGCATCCTGCGGAACGATGCCGAGTCGGTGACCGCATGACGCCGCTGGTGTTGCACCGACTGCGATGGCGCGTCGAGATCGACGCCGACGGCCGGCGCGTCCGAGACGAGGACGGCGACTATATCCGCCACCCGGAGGCCGGCGCCGAGATCATCGTCAACGCCAACCACGTCGTGATCGCCAAGGGCACCGGTGTCGGCGCACTACTAACGATGGCACCGAGCGCATGCGGCGTCGCCGACTGGGAGATCGAGGTTTTCGAGTCGATCGACCAGATCAAGGCACAGTTGGGCATCTCCGCGTCGGTGACCGCATGATCCGCGAGACCGTCGTGCCGCTGCTGTGGTTGTACGCCGCCGCGATCATCATCGGCGCCGCGCTCGGATTGGCGGTGATCTGATGTTCGATCCGGTTGGCGTCGTCGTCGGCGTGATCGTTGGCCTGTTCGCCTTCGCCGCGTTCCTGCTGGCGGTGATGTGATGGACACCGACTGGGATCTCGTGTTCGGCGAGTTCGAGTGGCTGATCGAGAACGGCATGCACGCCACCGAAGCGTGCCGCCACCTGGGCTACCGGGACGCGGCGGTGCTCGGCCGCGCATATCACCGCCAGGGTCGGCCGCTGCCGCGCCAGTTGGCCGACGAGTGCGCGTGGCTCAAGCAGATGCGGGCGGCGTCATGATCGACATGAAGCCCGACGCCGACCTGGACCGCGTGGCCGAAATCGCATACGGCATCACAGAGAAGCTGCGCGATGACCCGACGCGCTTGTACGGCGAACTGGTCGGCCTGTGGCAGCAGCATCCGGCCAAGGCCGCGCAGCTGACCATGACGCTGGCCGCATGGTTCGATCCCGACACTCCGCTGAGCGTGCTGTGGGATCGCGTCGAGTCGATCAGCCGGGAGCGGGCCGCGTGACCGCGCTGACGTTCTGGTGTGACCGCTGCGGAAAGCCATTCACGACCAACGGTATTGCGCTGTTGTGCTATCGGTGCGCGCGGGAGGGGGCGGCGTGATCGTTGACCTGTTCGCCGCGGCCGGGTTCGTCGCCTGGCACCCGATGGCGTTCCTGGCCGTCATCGGCGTCTGCGACTGGCTGGAGGACCGCCGATGAGCGTCGCAATCGAGCCCGGTTCGCCGGAGTGGCAGCAGCTCATCACGCCGTCCAAGGTGGCCGCGATCCTCGGCGTTAGCCGCTGGGAATCGCCATACCGTTTGTGGCACAGGATGAAGGGCCTCATCGACCCGGAGCCGCCCAAAGACATTTTCGACATGGGCCACGACTTCGAGCCCGCGATGGCGGCAATGTGGTGCCGCGCCAACCCTGGCTGGAAGCTGTCGCGCGGCGAGGTCCAGCTGTTCGCGCCGGCCGACATCGGCTACCCGGCAGCCGCCACCCTGGACCGCCGCGCGTGCCGCGGCCGGGCCCGGCGGGTGGTCGAGTTCAAGATGGCGCGCCACATGGAGGACTGGGGCGACTTCGGCACCGACCAGGCCCCCGCCGACTACGTCGCCCAGGTGCTTGCCCAGATGGCCTACACCGGCTACACGAAACACCCGGCGCACCTGATGGTTCTCGGCCCGTACTTCGACGCGCACACCTACGTCATCGAATACGACACCGGGGTCGCGGCGATGATCCACGAGCGCTGCCGCGAGTTCTGGCACTCCCTCAAAGGGCAGACGCCGCCCGAACTGGACGACACCGTGCCGACCTACGAGTGCGTCCGCGAACTGCATCCGGACATCAACAAGGGCGAAGAGGTCGACGTGCCAGCCCGTTTCGCCCGCAACCTGTTGCGCCTGGACGCCGACCTCAAAGCCGTCACGACGGATCTGCGGGGCGCGAAAACCCGGCTGCTGGACATGATGGGCAACGCCCAGATCGCCATGTGCGACGGCATCAAAGTCGCCGACCGCCGACCCCACGCCCGCGGCGGCGTCGCACTCAACCTCGCAACCAAGAACCTCGACCAATTCGAAGAAATGGAGCACATCGCATGACCGAACTCGCCCTGACCGACCAGGCCAACACCGACCTGATGCTCACCGGCAGCCAGACCGCGTTCACCGACAACCAGGTCGCGCTGCTGCGACAGGTGGGCATCGAGGACGCGACGCCGGCCGACCTCGACCTGTTCTTTCACATCTGCCGACGTACCGGCCTGGACCCGTTCGCGCGCCAGATCTACATGATCGGCCGCGACACCAAAATCAACGTGCGAGTGCAGCTGCCGAACGGCAACAGCCGCGTGGAAGAGCAGCGCGTCACCAAGTTCACGATCCAGACCGGCATCGACGGCTACCGGCTGATCGGCAACCGGGCGGCGCGCGCTGCCGGACAGCTCGTCTCCCACGACGACCCGAAGTGGGCCGGCAAAGACGGCGTGTGGCGCGACTTCTGGCCCAAGGCCGACGGGACGCCGGTCGCCGCCAAGTACACCATCCGGGTCGACGGGGCACCGTACACCGCGGTGTGCATGTTCGACGAGTACGCGCAGTCCAGCAGCAAGGGCGAGCTGACCTCGATGTGGAAGAAGATGCCCGCCAACCAGCTCGCCAAGTGCGCCGAAGCCCAGGCGTGGCGCAAGGCGTACCCGGCCGACTTCTCCGGCCTGATCCTGGAGGGCACCGACCACGGCCAGGTGATCGACTCCGACGGCGCGCCGGCCCGCGTGCGCTCCGAACGTGTCGGCCGCGGCGTCGGCGCGCTGCGGCAGCTCGCCCAACCGGCCGCCGAAGCCGAGCCGGTCCAGGACCCGGCCGAGGCCGAGCCGACGTGGCGCGAGAAGTGGCTGACGCGCCTCGTGACCTGCTCGACGAGGGTGATTGCCAAGACACCGCCGACCGGCTGCTGGTGGTCGCCAAGGTCGCCAAGACGGCGCCGCTGCTGACCGTCGACACCATCAACGACAAGCAGCTCCGGGCCGCGGTCTCCCAGCTCAACAACTGGAGCAAGGGCGGCGAGCTGGGCGCGCAGATCACCGAGATTCTGAACGCCGCCACCTTGGCCGAGGCCGAAGAGAACACCACCGCTGGAGAGGAAAACTGATGTCCGACAACGAAACAAACCAGGAAGCGTCCACCGAGATTGCCCCTGGTGACATCACCGAGTTCGTCGTTGTGTTCACCCAACTGAACAAGGGCCGCATTCAAGTCGAGGCGACCAAGGCGTTGCACGAGGTTGTCGAGGCCGCCCTGGCGACCGGCAAAAAGGGCGGTTCGATGACCCTCAAGATCAAGGTCGAGCCGCTGGAATCCGGTGCGGTGTCGCTGATCCCGGACGTCACGTCCAACCCCGCCAAGGATCCCGCGGGAACCATCTTCTTCGCCGACGGCGAAGGCAATCTGTCCCGAGACAACGCCGGCCTGTTCTACAGCGGCAACTAACCCACGAAGGAGAAAACACCCATGTCCGACAAAATCGAACTGCCCTCGCACGGCATCGAACTCATCGATGATGAGCACATCGACGGCCCGCTCTACCTGGTCAACGCGAACGGTCGGAACGGTTTGGAGAGCCGCGTCGTCGACGTACGCGACCTGGTGCCGGCAGCGTTCCCGCCGCGCTCACCCGCGCACCGCATCGTCACCGACACCGCCTCGTTCGTCGCCGAGGTCGGTCGCCGGCCGCTGATCAACGGCCTGTCAACGATCTGGGGCAATCGTCAGCGCGGCGAGATCACCGTGATCTACAACGACCTGAGCGGCGATGCCGACGAGGAATACACGCGCCGCGATGACCAGCTCACGCTGCGGTTCGTGCCCGACCCGGACTGGGCCACCCTGCTCAAGGCCGCCGACGGCGCCTGGCACGGCCAGGACGAGTTCGGCGACCTCATCGAATCTGCCGGCCACCTGATCACCTCGCATCCGGCCGCCGAGCTGATGGAGATCGTCGACAGCATCCGCGCCAGCAAGTCGGGATCGTTCGAATCACGGATCCGCCGCGACACCGGCAGCCAGCACCTCACCTACAGCGAAGAGGTCACCACCAAGGCCGGCTCGACTTCCCGACCCTTGGAGGTTCCGCGGGAGATCACGCTGGCCGCGCGTCCGTTCGAGGACTACCCGCAAGTCGAGGTCACCTGCTGGCTGCGTCTGCGTATCAGCAGCGGCAGCCTGTTCCTCGGCCTGTTCCCGCAGCCCTATGAGCACCGGGTGCGCGCCGCCTGGACGCTGGTCACCACCGAGCTGGCCGACAAGCTCGGCGTCGACGTGTACGCGGCGAACCTGGGCAAGTAATGGCCGACACGTTCGCGTGGCTCACGGACGGCGGCGATCCTCGGGTCGTCGCCGCCCTGGGCCGCGAATGCGGGGTGCCGACATGCCTCGCTGACATCGGAATCGCGTGCAAGGGAACCGTCGGCATCGTCCACCAAGCCCGCGTCCCCGCCGACGTGCTCGGGGTGAAGCGATGACCTTCGACGTTCTGGGCACCGACCACCTGGGCAGCGGTGTACCCGCGGTCCTGGCCGCCGCCAACGACATCACCGCGCGGACGCAGCGCATCGACCAACTCCAGGCCGCGATCGATGAGATCCGCAACCACGTGACCACCGTGGATGCGCAGCCGTTCGTGACGGATGCGCATCGGAACATGAACCTTGCGGGCGAGAAGCAGTGCGCCGCAGTCATCGCCGCCATCCTCGAACGGCACGGGCTCGCATGACCGCCCAGCTCGCCCTGTTCCCGCCCACGCCAGCCACGCCGCGGTTCAACCCAGACGCGGTGCTCGCCGGGTTCCGACCCAACCTGCCCGGCGCCTGCTGCCCGCACTACCGCCTCCAGCACCGCCAGGTCGCCGGCGGCGTGTACGGGCGGTGTGACTTTTGCGACTGCGACCAATACCGGGAGACGTGATGCACTGCGCAACGTCGTTCGATGAACTCGCGATCGGCCAGCACGTCCACGTTGTGCTCACCACCCGCGGCGAAACCCGGCCTGGCGTCGTCCGCGACTTCCGGCCGAATGAGGTCCAGATCAAGTTCGTGTTCGGCGCCCGCTCCTGGCACCGGCCCTACGAAATCCTCATCGGCGGCCCATTCGACAGCTCCGGGCCGGTACAGGGCGAACTCTTCGGCATCACCGAACTATTCGAGGAGGCATCATGACCGACTTCACCGACCGCGAACGCGGCCTGTACGACAAGTACCGCGTCGAACGCGCCGACGGAAAGGCCAAGGGGCCGTACTTCGTCCTGGCCTACACCACCGACCCACATGCAGCCGTAGCGCTGGCCGCCTACGCCGATTCATGCGAAGCCGATTACCCGATGTTGGCGGCTGATCTACGCGAAGCATTGGAGTCCACCGATGTCTGACTTCACCGACCGCATCGCCGAAATCCTGCGCGAACACACGCCGTTCGACCAGTTCGACGTAGAGATTGACCCGGTCGGCAAGTGCGGCAAGTACCACCTCGGCGAAGGGGCGCCGTGCGACGTGCAGATGCACTACGAGCAGTGGCCCGCCCACGTCGCCGCGCTGATCGCCGAAGCGGCCGAACAGCACTACCGGCGGCGCATCGACACCGTGCGGTGGTTCGCTCCCGCGTACACCGCACTCAACGGCAACGTCGTGCTCATCGGCGACAGGACGGTGTTGCCGGAGATGGCTGAGCGCCAGGCGAAACATCTCCGAAGCGATGACGATGAAGCCGAGGTGTTCGTCGCCTACCGTGACCTCCCGGCGTGGCAACGATGGACGCCAGGCGGTGAGCAATGACCGTCGCCGAACTACGCGCACTGCTCGCCCAATACCCCGACGACGCGGAGGTGCGAACCGAACAGGAATGGGGCTCGGCACCAACCGAAGGCGTCTGTCTCGGTGAGCGCGTGGTGGTGATCTACTGATGGCCCGCGCATTCCAAGCCCGCTTCCCCGGCCGCTGCGGACGCTGCGACAACCCAATCACCGTAGGCGACCACGTCCACTACGACGACGACGAACTGGTGCACACCGACTGCGACACCGACACGCTCCCCGACAGCACCGGAACCGCCTGCCCCAACTGTTGGCTGGTGCACGCAGGAGCGTGCTGGTGACCGCCCGCGAATGCCTGCTCTGCGGCCACCCGCAGCACGACGACCAATGCCCGGTGACGGAAGCCGTCGAATGCCCGAAATGCCCCGGACGGCTCTCGTGCACGAACTGCATGACGGCACGCACGCAACCCTGCGACTGCCCCGCCTACGAACCCGGACCATGCGACTGCTGCGGCGGCCACGGGTGCCCGGAGTGTGACGCGTGAGGATCTGCAAGCACTGCGGCGTCCGCGTCGAGCTCGTCGCGACGGCGCCGCCCGGCACCCTGGAGCTGGAGCGTGAGTGGATGCACGTCCAACGCTGGGGATTAGGTGACGTGATGGCCACCCGCTACCGCGTGTGCCGGCAGCCCGAAACGGTGGCCGAACCATGACCGACCCGCGGATCCGGCTGCTGTTCACCCGCGCCCAGCTGGTGGCGATGAAGCGCTGCCCCGACTGCGGATGGCACCCGCCGACACAGGGGCATCACGACGACTGCCCAACGACCAAAGACGAGACGACGGAGGCGAACCTTGGCGCGTGAACACGCCCGAATCTGGCTCGACATCAACAGCGACGAGGACTTCGAAGCACTCACCTTCGACGCCCAGGCCGTCTACTGCCGGCTGCTACTGCCCGACGCGACGCTGAACTACTGCGGCGTGGCCGACTGGCGGCCAAAACGGCTCATCCCGAAGGCGGCCGACCTGACGATGGATCGGCTCCTGGCGGCCGTGCGCGAGCTTGAGCGCAAGCGGTATCTGCTGTTCGACGTCGACACCGAAGAGGTGCTGGTGCGGTCGTTCATCCGCCGCGACGAGCTGCTGCGCAACCCGAAGATGGCGGCCGCGGTCATCAAGGCCTACAGCGCCGTCGCGTCGAAGGTGCTGCGCGCCGCGGTGGTCTCCGAGATCCGCCGAGCAAACCGCGAGCACCCCGAATACAGCTCCTGGAGCCACAAGGACACCGGCGCCGACCTGTCCAAGCTGATGGCCAAACCGAGCCTCGACGACGTCGGCTACACCAACCAGATTGGTGACCCTGATCCGGTCCTGATTACCAATCGGATTACCAATCGGAACGGTAATGCTGATCCGGCCACGAACACCAACGAGAACACCGAAACCGACCCAGGACCGGATTACCAATCGAAATCGGTCCCGATCCCCAGCACCAGCACCTACACCACTCACCAGCACCACAACGAGGGTTACGTAACAGGGGAACGTCACCAGGGCGCGCCAACCGAATCCGGCGACCCCCCACCGCGTCACTGCCCGAAGCACATGCCCGGCGGCACGCTGCAGCCGTGCGGCGCCTGCGCTACCGCGCGGCGCGAACACGAAGACTGGCTCGCGCAAACCGGCCTGGCGCAAAAAGCCGCCCAGGACGCCGCGGCACGCGCTGAAGCCAGCCGACGCGCCCAGCTCGCCCTCGACCGCGGACTCGCCATCGCCAACTGCGCGATGTGCGACGACGACGGCTACCGCGGATCGAGTGTCTGCGACCACGTCGACCACGCCGGGACCAACGCGGCCGGCCTCGCCAAGGTTCGCGCCGTGCTCAAGCGCAACGACGACAACCAGGAGGCTGCCAGCGCATGACCGTGATCGACGTGTGGAACCGCGAATTCAGCACCCGGCTCGACGTGCTCGACGTCGGCGAGATCGAGCGCATCCCGATCCAGCTGCAACGCGGCCGGCGCGAATGGCCGTGCATCGGCCGCCGCATCACGATTTCGGCCGATCGGCACCCAATTCTGTGTGAGCACCTGCAATTTTGGGCGTCCGGCGCCGAGATCCGGTTTGTGATCCACGGCGACGAAGCATTCGCGTTCGTGGTCAACAGCGCCCAATGGTCGCCCGGCGGCCCGATGACCGTCGATCTGGTCGCGTTCATCGACCAGATGCGCGCGTCAATCCTGCCGCCCAACGACGAAGCGCGGTCGCTCCTGTGAGCGCCACCGACACCGCGGTCCTGGCCGCGCTCGACTGGCAGACGATCACCTGCCAGTGCAGCGGCCACGAGTGCAAGCGACCGGCGCGCAGTCAGGTCGAGATTCACGCCGTCGATCACTGCGGCTGTCCGGGCACCAACGCGTTCGGCAACGTCGTCGAGCTGCTGTGCAACGAGTGCGCCCTGGTGCTGCGCGTGCAGATCGAGATGCAGGTTCGTCGGCTGGCCATGTTCGGGCGCCCGTATTGCGCGGTGTGCAGGGCCCGCATCGCGGTCGTCGGCGACGTGCTGCGGGCGGTGAAAGCGCTGTGAGCTGCACGGTCTGCGACGCCAAAACCGACCTGTTCCTGTGCCGCACGCACGTCGCTGCGGTGCGCTCGATGCTGACCGGCCTGTGCGTCGGCCCGGAGCTCGACAACGGCCACCGCGGCGCTGGCTGGCTTACGTGGCTCGTCCAGGCCGCACACGGCCAGACGCGCCTGGGCGAGTCGGCGCGCAGATCGACCGACAAGGGCTCGCCGATGCTGTGCAACACGAGGGCCAGCGGGTTACTGGCCACCGTGCGAAACATGCTCTCGACCTGGATCCGCGATCTGTGCGAGATGCGCGGCGTCGTTTGCGAACTCGCAAATCCGTCCGAGGTCGCGATGGCCGCGTGGCTGCTCAAGCACGTCGACGCGATCGCGCTGCATCCAGGCGCCGACGAGTTCTACGACGAGCTGGAGCAGCGCGTCAAGGAGATCGACCGCATGATCAATCGGCCGAAGTCGCCGGTGGAGCTGGGACGCTGCCCGACGCTGCTCACCGAGGGCTACGGGCAACGGCAGTGCACCGCGAACCTCGTTGCGCGCCCTGCCGATCGCCAGATTCAGTGCCCGTCGTGCAAGACCACATACGACGTCGAGAAGCTGATCCACGACCGGCTCGACGAGGCTAAAGACTGGCTGTTCAGCGAGCGTGAAGTGCTCGACATCATGGACGGTATCGGCGAACCGATCCCGCGCCGCACCTGGCGCTCCTGGCGCGCAAACGGCAAGCTGATCGACCGCAGCGAGACCGGATCGGAGCCGCGGTATTGGATCAGCGACGTTCGCGAGCTGCGATCGGCGAAGCCGCAGAAGTCGGCTACCGGAGCTGCGGCCCACCAGCCGAATCAGGCATAAATCCGCTGGTCAGTTGACCTGTAGTACGGTCTGTATTACAATAACGGTATGGTGATTTGGGAAAGCGACCGCGACGAGCACCTCGCGCGCCACGGCGTCACGATCACCCAGGCGAATGAAGCGCTGTACGACCTCGACGCGATCGTGATCAACCCCGACTACGCCGCTATCTCAGGCAAAGGCGTTCGCACCATCGGGTACTCGGACAGCTTCGGTGACCTCATCACGGTCATCACGGTGCCGTTCGAGGGCCGCACCTACGGCGCGACCGCATTCCCATCCGAAGGCCGCGACCGCCGCTACTACGAGGAGAGGTGAGACCACAATGGCGAACAAGAAACTGACCGATCTGCTGAACGAGGCCGCCGAGGAAGCTGAGGCCGCGCGTGGACACGACGAGGACGCGCCGCTGCCTCCGCATGTCAACGTCAGCCGGCCGAATCGTGCGCGTAGCAAGGTGTTGCAGGTACGACTCACGCCGGAGGAGTTCGACGTCCTGGAGCGCATGGCCGAACGTCGCGATCTGCCGGTGTCGACAATCGCGCGCGAGCAGTTGTTGCGGCTGATCGCCGAGGGCCGCGTGGACAGTCCGCGCGACGTGGAGCTGATGCGCCAGCAGGTGATGCTCCTCGGCGATATCGTCGCCGACCTCGCCGGCGGCCTCGGCCTCTCGGAGATTGCGACGACACGGACGACACGGCGGCGAGAAGTGGCGGTGAAGATGGGTGACAAGTACGCGGAGCTGTCCTAGACTTGCCGCTCAAGAGGGACTGACGAACCCTGCACGGAATCCGTCGAACAGGCCACCCAATCGGGTGGCCTTCGTCATTTCGACCACGCTGACCTGCTGAAACCGGGTCGCGTTCACGTTCCGCATCCACGCAGAGGAACGCAACGATGCCACGCGATGACGCCGCGCAGCTGATTGCTCGCGGCTTGCCCAGCTTGCCGCATCCCGACGGCCGGCCGCGCCGGCTGATGCACTTCTCGCAATTCGGCCGCGACGATGCGACCGCGCAGAAGGTCGGCGCGCTCGCCAACGAGATCGGCGAGTCGATCGTGCACCTGCTCGAGCGCGGCGGTTACACGCTCGTCCACAAGGACGATCCGAAGCCGGCCGACGCCGAAGGGTACAAGACGGTCGTCGGCAAGTGCGCGCTGTGCGGCAAGCAGTTGCTGCGCTTCGGCGTCGACGAGAACCTGTCTGCGACCTTCACGCGCATTGCGCTCAAGTCGTTCGCAGCGCTCAACCCCGAATGCCCGCATGACTAGTCTCACGCCCGAAGCGCTGGCCGCACTGCAGTCGATGCTGCCGAAGAATCCGCGCGACTTCGCAGCCGGTCTGCGCGCACCCGATACGCGCATCTACAGCGCCGAGGATGGCGTCAAGTTCGCCGAACGTGTGGCGCAAGCGCTGCACAACACCGAGCGTTTCCCGGTCGACGTGGACTGGACGCGCGAGGCCGACGGTTCGCTGACGATCCACGTCGTACCGCAGGAGTAGCGATGGGCGGCACGCACCGTCGCTCGACCGTCCAACGTGGCCTCGGCTATCGCCACAAGCAGCAAGTCGCCGCGCTCAAGCGCCAGCACATCGAGGGCACGCCGTGCTGGTGGTGCGGCGAGCCGATGTACCTCGCCCAGGGCCTCGCTGGCGACCACAGCATCCCGCGCGCAGTCGGTGGCACCGTCGCAGACCGCCTGCTGCACGGCCCTTGCAACTCCGAGCGCGGAGACGGCAGCCGCGACCACCTGCGACCGGCGCTGACCGGCAAGCGCACCGACCCGCAGGTCGTTGACCTGGGCACTCTCGTGCTGCGCTGGCCCTGATCGGGGCCCTGGCGCGCGCTCGAACGGCCGTTCGACCCCTCCCGGCGATTTTTCTCAGGGCCCCGCGTCGCGCGACCGTTGCCCGTCGACACGCCCCCCCTCCGACCATCCAAACGAGGGTGACCAGTGGCAACCCCGGAGAACCAACCACCCCCGGCCACGCTCGCCGCGACTGCTCAGGCGGGCGATTCGCTGGCGACGCTGACGGCGTTGCGCGACATCTTGGCCCGCCAGATTGACACCGCGACCGAGCCGCGCGACGTGGCATCGCTGTCGCGTCAGTTCACCGACGTGCTGGCCAAGATCGACGCGATGAAGCCGCGGCCCAAGTCGAAGAGGGACGAACTTGCAGCCAGGCGTGAGCGTCGCCGATCCGCCGCTGCTGGGGCGGCAGACGCCGCGGATTCTGTGGGCGCCGCCGGCCCCGACAAGCGCAGCTGACGAGGCTATCGAGCTGGCCGCCGACTGCGGCCTGATCCTCGACCCTTGGCAGCAGCTCTCGCTGCACCACGCCCTCGGTGAACGGCCGGACGGCAAGTGGTCGGCCTTCGAGGTCGGCCTGTGCGTTCCGCGGCAGAACGGCAAGAGCGCGATCATCGAGGCGCGCATCCTGGCCGGACTGCTGCTGTTTGGCGAGGAACTGATCACCTACAGCGCGCACGAGTTCCGCACGGCGATGGAGATCATGCGCCGGCTGGAGCGGCTGCTGATCGCCTCGGGTGAGAAGTTCATGCCGACGACGTCTCACGGCCAAGAGGGCTTCGAGATGGGCACGGTGAAGCGCCAGGGCCAGCGGGTGCTGTTTCAGTCGCGCACGAAGGCCGCCGGCCTGGGCACGTCTGGCGACTGCATCATCCTCGATGAGGCGATGTGGCTGGCGCCGGAGGCGATCGGCGTTCTGATGCCGACGATGGCGGCTCGGCCGAATCCACAGCTGTGGTACGCCGGTTCGTCGGTCGACCAGGAGATGCACCCCAAGGGGCACGTGTTCTCCGGTGTCCGCAAGCGCGGCATGGAGCGTAGCTCGCCGCGGCTGTGCTACATCGAGTGGTCGCCCGACGATGGCGACGACCGGGCCGACCCGAAGGTGTGGGCGAAAGCCAACCCGGCGATGGGTTTGCGGCCCGGTTTCACTGTGGAGTACGTCGCCGACGAGTTCGACGCGATGCGGCACACGCCGAAGATGTTCGACGTTATGCGCCTGGGCATCGGCGACTGGCCGACGCTGGCCGACACGTTGCTGCCTCCGATCGACGGCGAGACCTGGACCGGGCTCACCGACACGTCGCCAGAACTCGCGGGCCCGTATCCGCGCGTGATCGCGATCGACCGGGCCCCACTGAGCAAGGTCTGGTCGATCGCCGGCGCCCAGCGCCGCCAGGACGGACGCGCGCAGGTCGAGATCGGCTTCAACGCCAAGGCGTCACCGACCGAGGTCATTGAGAAGCTGCTCACCATCGTCACCGAGGCCGATCCGGCTGCGTTGATCATCGACGCACGCTCGCCGGCGGCGTTTCTCAAGCCGCAGCTGATCGAGGCTGGCATCGAGCCGGAGATGACGAACCTGTCAGAGCTGGCGATCGCGTGCGAAGGCTTCCTCGAATCGTCGCTTGCCGGACAGATTCGCCACTCCGGGCAGCAGATTCTCACCGAATCGGTTGCCGGGGCGGTCAAACGTGATCTCCCGGGCGGCCGGTTCGTCTGGGAGGGCCAGCCAGGGGCGTGCATCACGCAGATCATGGCTGCCACGCTCGCGCATTACGGGCTGTTGACGTTCGGTGGCCCGGTCAAGCCGGCGCCCCCGCCGATGGCCGCCAAGCAGGAGATGTCGTTAGTCGGCGCTGAACGTGAATTTGACCCGCTCAACGCGCCGTTTTGACCAGTTAGGGGAGTGAATTGGCGTCGTCGCCGCTCGATTCGCCCCTGTTGGGCAAGCAGTCGCGTAAGCGGCGCGGTCCCAACACCGCGGTCCCGGTTCCGGTCACCGAGGCGGGTTTCACCAACGCATTCCCCGGAATGCTGTCGGCGTTCTCGCAGTGGGACCAGTTCGAGCAAGTCCCCGAGCTGCTGTGGCCGAACTCGATTCGCACCTACACACGCATGTGGCGCGAAGAGAGCCGCATTGCCAGCGTCTACTACGCGATTTCGCTCCCGATCCTGCAAACGCAGTGGCGTATCGACCCGAACGGCGCCTCTGATGAGGTCACCGAGCACGTTGCCACCGACCTCGGGCTACCGATCGTCGGCGATGACGGCACGAAGCCCAAACCGCGCATCAAGGACCGATTCTCGTGGGTCCAGCACCTGCAGTGGGCAATGCGTCATCTGCTGTTCGGACATGCGGTTTTCGAGCAGAACTACCGCATCGGCGATGACGGCCGGGCGCATCTGCGCAAGCTGGCGCCGCGACCGAGCTCGACCATCGCGTACTGGGACGTTGCCCTGGACGGCGGACTGATCGGCATCACCCAGTGGCCGCCGGGCACGTCGTTCGGCTCGCCGCTGGGCGTGACCAGCGGCGGCATGAAGACGCAGATGCAGATGCCGGTCGATCGACTCGTGGTCTACGTCCGTGACCCGGACCCCGGCATCTGGATCGGCAACAGCATCCTTCGCCCGGCCTACAAGAACTGGCTTCTCAAGGATGAGCTGATCCGCATCGAGGCCACCGCGGCCCGGCGCAACGGCGTCGGCGTTCCGGTGGTCACCGCACCAGAGTCGGTGTCGGAGGCCAACGTCAACAGCGACGCGCTGCAGCCGTATCTGAACATCGCGCAGCAGTACCGCGGCGGCAACACGGCCGGTGTGGCGCTGCCGTTCGGTGCCAAGCTGAAACTGCAGGGCGTCAACGGCAACCTGCCATCGGGGTTCATCCGGCAGGCCATCGAGTACCACGACAAGCAGATGGCGCTCGCGGCGCTGGCGCACTTCCTGAACTTGGACCGCGGCGGCAGCTACGCGCTGGCGTCGGTGCAGGCCGACACGTTCAGCCAGGGCGTGCAGCAGGTGGCCGAGATGGTCCGCGACACCGCGCAGGCGCATGTCGTCGAGGACCTTGTCGACGCGAACTGGGGCCCGGACGAGCCGTGTCCGATGCTGGTGTGCGACGAGATCGGTTCGCGGCAGGACGCCAGCGCCGCGGCGCTCCAGATGCTCGTCAACGCTGGCCTGCTCACTCCAGACCCGCGGCTCGAAGCATTCGAGCGCCAGCAGATGGGCCTGCCGCCGGTCGACCCGGAGCTGCAGGACGAGAACGACGCGCAGTACCCGAAGAAGGTCAATGACGACGCGCCGACGCCGCCACCGCTGACCGAGCCGATCCCGACAGTGCAGCAGCCCGACGGCGTTCCGTTCTCATCGCGGGCGCGGGTCAGCGCGTCGGCGACCGATCAGGTCGAGGCGATGCGCCGATTCCTGCATCCGTTCAGCGACTCGGCTCCGGCGCGCGCGGCGTCGCGCCGGCCGCGCTTGACCATCCATCCCGAAGGGGAGTTGACGCTGTGGTGAATCTGGTAACCGTCCCCGGCCGCGAGCTGATGAAGGTCGGCCGCTACGACCTGTCCACAGGTCCGTTCGAGGTAACCCCCGAGCGGATCCAGGACACCATCAAGGCTCACGAGGCCGGTGTTCTGCGCAAGCCCGTTGTGCGCCTGGGCCACAACGACGCCCGTTTCAGCGGCGATCCCGCTGTCGGGTGGGTGGACAACGTGCGCGCGTCCGAGGACGGCACCACGCTCTACGGCGACCTGGTCGGCGTCCCGCAGTGGCTGGCCGACATCATGCCGTCCGCGTACCCGTCGCTGTCGATCGAGGGCATGTACGACTACACCGCCCCCGACGGATCGGAGCACCCGTTCATCCTGACCGGCCTGGCGCTACTCGGCGCGACCGCTCCGGGCATCGACAGCCTGCAGTCGGTGCAGGACGTGGCCAAGCTGTACGGCGTCGACGACGTCGCAGTCGCCGCCGCGGTGGGCCAGATCGGCGGCACCGCGGTGAAGTTCACCGTCGAGGCATCCACCTACCGCGATCGCACGTCGGCCAAGGAGCCGTGGGGCGACGTGGACTACGCCGATCCGGGCTACCTCGACGAGAACGACCAACCGGCCGAGCCGGGCCACGGCGTGAAGCGCTACCCGCTCAACGACCGCGACCACGTCAAGAGCGCCTGGGACTTCATCAACCAGAAGAAGAACGCCAAGCTCTACACCGCCGAGCAGCTGGCGCACGTGAAGGGCGCGATCGAATCGGCGGCCAAGAAGTTCGGTATCCAGATTGAAGCCGCTGCGGCTTCCGAAGAGAAAGGGTCCATCGTGGCTCTACCTGAAAAGCTCGCCGCGGCGCTCGGTATCGACGCGTCGGCCGACGAGGATGCGATTTCGGCGGCGTGGGATGCCCACGTGGCCGCGGCAGAGCAGGCCAAGTCCGAGCTGGTGGCCGCCAGCGCGCCGCCGGAGGGCGTCGTGCAGCTCGACAAGTCGCAGTATGACGACTTGATCGTGAAGGCCGAGGCTGGCCAGCGCGCCGAGGCGCGCCAGATCGCCGAGGACCGTGAACGGACCGTGATGGCCGCGATCAAGGATGGCCGGATCAGCCCGGCGAGCAAGGCCGACTGGATCAAGGCGCTGGAGGTCGACCCTGGCGGCCACAACAAGACCGCATTGGCGTCGCTCAAGCCCGGCCTGATCCCGGTCTCCGAGCTGGGGCACAACCGTCCCGACGACGAAGCGGAGCCGGCCGACCGTGGCCTCGAATCCGTCCACGACCGCGTGATGGCCTCGCTGGGGCTGTCCACCAAGAAGGGTGTCAACTGACATGGCCGGTAGCGACTACGTCCCGCTGTTTCTCCCCGGTAGCCAGGTCTCGTTCACGGCCGGCGCTGCCATCACCCAGGGCCAGCTGGTCTACATCTCGGCCGATAACACGGTGAGCCCGACGACTGCTGCGACCGAGGCGTGGATCGGCGTTGCCGCGCAGACCGTGCCGTCCGGCGCCCAGGTCGACGTCTACACCGAGGGCGTGCATCTGCTGGCCGCGTCCGGTGCGATCGCTGCGGCCGCCGCGGTGGTGTC
>PPEA01000600.1 GCA_002967005.1 Mycobacterium talmoniae | reverse complement strand
GGCCGTCGACCCCGGACCCGGCGTCGGCGCCGAACTGCTGCCAGGCCGGCAGGAATCGGCCGTAGGCGGCGGTGGACACCGGTTCGATCTGGGCCCGCAGCGCGGCCCAGCGACCGGCGCCGCAAAATCCGCAGCACGTCGGCGTCGCACCATTGCTCACCGACCACCTCATCGAGGAATTCGCCGCGCACCAGCCGCCCGTCGGCCGCCAGCCGACCCAGCACATCGGCGGCCACCCGCGGCCCAACCCGAACCGGGCGGCGGCCGCGGCGGTGGTGAACGGCCCGCGGGTGCGGGCGGTAGCGGCCCGAGTAGCTCGGCCAGCGGGTCGGGTGACCGGGTCGGTGAAGCTGACCGGCACCCCGATCGGCACCGCGATCCCGATCCCGTCGCGCAACCGGCCGATGTCCTCGATCGCCGCCCACCAGGTCTGCCCGGCGAAGGACACCGTGACGGCGCGTTTGGCGGCGCGCAGCCCCTCCAGCCAGCCGCCGACGTCGGCGCCGCCGGAGCGGGCGGCCACCTCGTCGGCGGTCAGCGGACCCAGCAGCCGGAGCAGGTCGGCCACCCCCTCGGCGTCGCGGGCGGCCCGGTCGGGGGACAGGTGCTGGAGTTGAGCGGCAACGGCTGCGACGACCTGGGGGTCGAGCAGCTCGCGCAGCTCCACCCGGCCCAACAGCTCGGCCAGCAGGGTGGCATCCAGCGTCAGCGCCGCCGCGCGCCGCTCGGCCAGTGGGCTGTCCCCCTCGTACATGAACGCCCCGACGTAGCCGAACAGCAGCGACGCCGCGAACGGCGACGGGGTGGCGGTCTCCACCTCGGCGACCCGGACCCGACGTTGCGCGATCTGCGTCATCAGCGCGGTCAGGGCGGGCACGTCGTAGACGTCTTGCAGGCATTCCCGGACGGTCTCCAGCACGATCGGAAAGTCCGCGTAGTTGCGGGCGACGTCGAGCAGCTGGGCGGCGCGCTGGCGTTGCTGCCACAGCGGTGACCGGCGACCGGGGTGTCGGCGCGGCAGCAGCAGCGCCCGCGCCGCGCATTCCCGAAACCGGGCGGCGAACAGCGCCGACCCGCCGACTTCGGCCGTCACGATCGGCTCGATCTCGTCGGCGTCGAACACGAACAGATCGGCGCCGGGCGGCCCCGCCCCGGCGTCGACATCGGTATCGGGCAGCCGCACCACGATCCCGTCGTCGGAGGCGGTCGGCTTCTCGTCCACGCCGTAGCGTTCGGCCAGCCGTCGGCTCACCGCCAAGGCCAGCGGGCCGTGCACCCGCAGCCCGTACGGCGAGTGCAGGATCACCCGCCAATCGCCGAGCTCGTCGCGGAACCGTTCCACCAGCAGGGTGGTGTCGGTGGGCACCGTGGTCGTGGCGGTGCGCTGATCGTCGAGCAGCCGCCACAGGTTCTCGGCGGCATAGTCGTCGAAACCCAGCTCGGCGCACCGTTTGTCGAACGCCGCGCGACTCAAGCCGGCCAGCTCCCCGGTGAACGCGCCGACCGCGGCGCCCAGCTCGGCGGGCCGCCCGACGTTGTCGCCGCGCCAGAACGGCAACCGGGCCGGCTGGCCGGGGGCGGGGATCACCAGCACCCGGTCGTGGGTGATCTCGGTGATCCGCCAGCTGGTCGCCCCCAGCGAGATGACATCGCCGGGACGCGACTCGTAGACCATCTCTTCGTCGAGTTCCCCGACCCGGGACGGTTTTTCCGACGCCAGGTACACGGTGAACAGTCCGCGGTCCGGGATCGCGCCGCCGGAGGTGACCGCCAGCCGCTGCGCGCCCGGACGCGCGGTCAACGTCCCGGTGTCGCGGTCGTAGACCAGCCGGGGGCGTAGCTCGGCGAACTCGGTGGACGGATACTTACCGGACAGCAGGTCCAAGGTCGCCTCGAACGCGCTGCGCGGCAGCGTCGCGAACGGGCGGCCCGCCGCACCGTGTCGAACCAGGCGTCGGCGTCCAGCGGCTCCAACGCGGCGGCCGCCACCGTGTGCTGGGCCAGGATGTCCAGCGGGTTGGCCGGCACCTGCAGGGCCTCGATCTGCCCGGCGCGCATGCGTTGGGTGGTCACCGCGCAGCCGATCAGATCGGTGCGGTGTTTGGGAATCAGTACCCCGGAGGAGATTTCGCCGACCTGGTGCCCGGCCCGCCCGATGCGCTGCAGGCCGCTGGCCACCGACGGCGGCGCCTCGATCTGGATCACCAGGTCGACCGCGCCCATGTCGATGCCCAGCTCCAGGCTGGAGGTGGCCACCACCGCCTTCAGCCGCCCGGACTTCAGGTCGTCTTCGACGGCGGCGCGGGCCTCTTTGCTGACCGAGCCGTGGTGGGCGCGGGCCAACACCGGTGGCGCGCCGTAGCTTTGGCCGCTGCCCAGCAGCTGGGCCGGCGCACCGCCGGCCACCTGCGGATTGGGTGCCGCCGCCAAATCCACTCCGCAGCGTTCGGCGTGAATCTCGTTGAGCCTGGCGGTGAGCCGCTCGGCCAGTCGACGCGAATTGGCGAACACGATCGACGAGTTGTGCGCCTCGATCAGGTCGACGATGCGGGTCTCGACCTCGGGCCAGACCGTGTTGCCGTCCGGGTTGGCCATATCCGGCACCGGGACCTGCACGGTGAGCTCGAAGGTCTTGCTGGCCGGGGGAGCCACGATGGTGGTCGGGGATTGCCCGGACAAGAACCGGGCCACCTCCTCGGGCGGGCGGACGGTGGCCGACAACCCGATCCGCTGCGCCGGCGCGGGCAGCAGCGCGTCCAGGCGTTCCAGCGACACCGCCAGGTGGGTGCCGCGTTTGGTGCCGGCCACCGCGTGCACCTCGTCGACGATGACGGTTCGCACCCCGGCCAGGGTGTCGCGCGCCGCCGACGTCAGCATCAAAAACAGCGACTCGGGGGTGGTGATCAGGATGTCGGGTGGGCTGGTGATCAGCTGGCGGCGCCGGGCCGGCGGGGTGTCGCCGGAGCGCACCCCGACGCTGATCTGGGGTGCGGGCAGCCCGTGTCGTTCGGCGATCCGGGAGATGCCGGTCAGCGGCGTGCGCAGGTTGCGTTCCACGTCGACGGCCAGCGCCTTGAGCGGCGACACATACAGCACCCGGGTGCCCGGGTCGGTCGCGGGGTGTCGGGCCAGGTCATCGATCGCCCACAGGAACGCCGCCAGCGTTTTCCCGGACCCGGTCGGCGCGATGACCAGCGTGTTGTCCCCATCGGCGATGGCCGACCAGGCCTGGGCCTGCGCCGGGGTGGGGGTGGCGAAGGTGCCCGCAAACCAGTCCCGGGTCGCCGCACCGAACCGGGCCAGCGGATCTGCAGGTTTACCGGCCACCTAGCCATGGTGGCACGGGGGACCGACATCGCCGAGGGTGCCGATTCATCCGCGAGACGCCGCGCGCAGGCGGCCCGCTGGGTGCTTGCCTTGCCGCGGTTTCGTGTCCGGCGTCCGCGGGTAGGCCAGCCCTATGACAGCTGACACCACCACCACCGCACCGCCGGACGATCGCAAACGTCGGGTCTGGACCTGGGTGAACTGGGCGCTGGCACTGCTGACCGCGCCGGCCGCGGCCCTGGTGATGATCGTTGGGCTGGGCGCGGTGATGAGCACCGCCGCCTGCAGCGCCGCCGAATGCCCCAACTTGGGGCCCAGCGGGTTCATGTTCAACGTGATGTACTACGGCGCCCCGATCGTGGCCGCCGCGACCATCCTCCTGTCGTTCTTCACCGCGTCGCGACGCCGCGGCGTCATCGTCCCGATCTGCGGCTGGGCGCTGCTGCTGGCCGACATCATCGCGATCACCATCACGTTCAACACCTGACCCGGCGTTGACTCTGCGGCCACCAGGCAGAAGTTCGAGTGGCATGCCTGGTGGACGCAGAATCAACGCGAAGGTCTAAGCGGCCGGCCCCGTCGATTAATCGCCGCCCGCCGCGGGTATGCCCCCGAGCGATGGATCACCGCCGCGCGCCGTTGCTGGAAGCGTTAGCCAGCTATCACGACAACGACCGGTACGGATTCAGTCCGCCGGGTCATCGGCTGGGCCGCGGCGCGGACGAGCGCGTGCTGCAGGTGCTGGGCCGCGACCCGTTCCGCTGCGACGTGCTGGCCAACGGCGGGTTGGACGACTGGTGCTCCCGCGGCCGGTACCTCGCCGACGCCGAAGAGCTGATGGCCGATGCGGTGGGCGCCTCCACGGCGTTCTTTTCGACCTGCGGCAGCTCGTTGTCGGTGCGGGCGGCGATGATGGCGGTCGCCGGCGGGGACCCGGGCGGGCTGCTGGTGCCGCGGGATAGCCACAAGTCGATTGTCGGCGGGCTGATCTTTTCCGGTATCCAGCCGCGCTGGATCACCCCGCGCTGGGACGCCGACCGCCACTTTTCCCATCCGCCGTCACCGGAGCGGGTGGCCGCGGCCTGGGAGGAGAACCCCGACGCCGCCGGCGCGTTGATTGTCAGCCCCGCGCCGTACGGCACCTGCGCCGACCTGTCCGCCATCGCCGACATCTGCCACGACCGCGGCAAACCGTTGATCGTCGACGAGGCGTGGGGTGCCCATCTGCCGTTTCACCCGGACCTGCCGACCTGGGCGATGAACGCCGGCGCCGACATCTGCGTGGTCAGCGTGCACAAGATGGGCGCCGGGTTTGAGCAGGGCTCGGTGTATCACGTGCAGGGCGATCTGATCGACCGGGACCGGTTGTCGGCGTGCGCCGATCTGTTGATGACGACCAGCCCCAACGTGCTGGTGTACGCCGCGCTGGACGGGTGGCGACGGCAGATGGTCGAGCACGGCCACGAATTGCTCGGTGCGGCATTGGATCTCGCCGCCGAGGTGCGGGAGCGCCTGGACCGGGTGCCCGACGTCGAGGTCCTCGACGAGGTGTTACTGGGGGCCGAGGCGTCGCACGAGCTGGATCGGCTGCAGGTCTTGCTGGACGTGTCGGCGACCGGCACCTCGGGTTACCAAGCCCGGGACTGGCTGCGCGACCAGGCCCGCCTCGACGTGGGACTCGCCGATCACCGCCGCATCCTGGCCACCCTGTCGTTCGCCGACGACCGCGGTACCGCCGACCGGCTGGTCAACGCGATCACGGCGTGGCGGCACGCCGCCGAATCGTTCGAGCGACCGCCGCCGCTGCGGCTGCCGTCCCCGGACGAGCTGCAGCTGCAGACCGTGATGCTGCCGCGGGAGGCGTTTTTCGGCGCCACCGAAATGGTCGCCGCCGAGAAGGCGGCCGGCCGGATCGCGGCCGAGCAGATCACCCCCTACCCGCCCGGCATCCCGGCGGTGGTCCCCGGCGAGCTGCTCGACGACGCCGTCATCGAGTACCTGCGCTCCGGTCTGCGGGCCGGCATGGCGTTGCCGGACCTCACCGACCCGCAGCTGGACGCCATCCGGGTGGTCGCCTGACCTGACGTCGCCGACGTTTGGCGACCGGCCGCAACGGGTAGCTCATCCCTTACCAATGCGGCACCGAGCCCAGGAGAACGTGATGGCAGCGACGTCGGTGAAGTCACCCAACGATGTGGTCGATTTCCTCATCGGCCAGCATCAACGGATCAAGGGGCTGTTCGACGAGACGCTGTCGACGTCCGGACCCGAGCGCGACGAGCCTTCGTTCAATTGCGGCGGCTGCTGGCGGTCCACGAAACCGCCGAAGAGGAAATCGTGCACCCGCGGGCGCGCCGGGAACTCGGCGACCGCCACGACATCGTCGAGGCTCGACTGGAAGAGGAGCACGAAGCCAAAACGGTCTTGGCCGAGCTAGAGGACCTCGACATCGACTCCAAGAAGTTCACCGAGCAGCTCAGCGAGCTTCGCGACGCGGTGCTCGACCACGCCGAACATGAAGAGCAGGAAGAGTTTTCCAAGCTGCGGCAAGACCTCAGCGACGACGAGCTGGAGCGGCTGACGCGCACCGTCAAACTCGCCGAGTCGATCGCGCCCACCCGGCCGCACGCCGGGGTGGAGTCGCGGGTCGCCAACCTGGTCGCCGGCCCGTTCGCCGCGATGATGGACCGGGCCCGCGACGCGATCCTGGGCTACAGCTGAGGGAGAATGGGATGCGATTCGGCGGGTATCTCGGCGCAATTGTGCTGGTGTGGTTGCTGATCGGCGTCCTGGCGACCTGGCAGCGCGGCTACTTTCAACGCAACGACACCAACTGCGCGACGGCCGGGTCCGTGGCGCTGACGGTGGTAGCGGGCCCGTTGAACTATGCCGGAGTCAACCCCAAAGTCACCGATTGCCGCCTGCCCGAACCCAGTTCGATGCCGGCGATCAATCTTGGATAACCCGATGGAGATGGAGGCGTCATGATAGGTCTGGGAGTCATCCTGTTGATTCTGGGATTCGTGTTCAACATTCCGGTGTTGTGGACGATCGGCATCATTTTGCTGGTGGTCGGCGCGGTGTTCTGGATCCTGGGGTCGATCGGCCGACCGGTCGCCGGCCGCCGGTACTGGTATTGAGCCTCACACCGCCGCGGGCCGCCGCCGCACCACCGCGGCACCCAGGACGGTCAGGCCGCCGACCACCGTCAACGGTATCGACCAGGCGCGTCGGCCAGCCAGCGACGATTGGCATTCGGCGACGTAGTCGGTGTGCGGCACGAGCTGGTTAACCACCGGGACGTTGGCCAAGTTCTGGTCGTTGGCCGACCGGGCGTCGGACAAATCGGAGACCATGGCGTTGCCGCAGCCGATCGTGCCCTCGTCGCTGCCGGTGACCGACACCGGCACCAACAACCCGATGAGGCCCGCGAACAGGGCCGCCGCGCCGACCAACAGGATGTACCGCCGGATGCTCATCGCGTTCCACCTTCCGACCCGCCGCTACAACCGGGTGGCAAGGAGCCGTTTTCCCATTTCGGCCCCTTTGCGGCTGTCCGCCTGGGCCTTTCGGAACAGTTCCACCACGTCGGGGTCCCCGTCGCGTTGCGCGTCGGCAATGTAGGCCTGCATCCGCAGCACGTTGTCGAGGCATTCGCGGGTGTAGCGCAGCAGGTTGTAATCCTTGTTGCGGGTGCCGGTCACCTCGCCGGGCTCGGTGTCCATCGCAAATCCCTCCAGTGCCGAAGCCATCGGGCCACCACGGGCTACCCGGCGCCGCAGCTACCTAAACGCCGGGACCGGGCGGGTAGCGCAGCACCGCACCGACGCCGTCGACCGGATCCGGGTGATTGCCGGGCGCATCGGCCGGGTACTCGCCGGGCACAGGCGTCGATCGAGGAGGGACTGTGGGCGAAGCCACGGATGTCACCGCGCGGGCCCGGCGGGAAGCCGACGCCTACCGCGGCGACAACCCCCGACCGCTCGCCGGCTACCTGGTGGTGTTGGCGACCTACGGCGCACTGGTGGCGCTGACCACCGTGCTCGCGGCGGTCACCGGTCGTCGGCTGCCGGACGGGTGGCGCGTCCAGGACCTGCTCATCGTCAGCCTGGGCACCCACAAACTGTCCCGCACGCTTACCAAGGACGCGGTGACCAGCCCGCTGCGGGCCCCGTTCGCCCAGTACGCCGGAACCGGCGGCCCCGCCGAGGTGCAGGAAGAAACGCGCCACGACAGCCAGCTGCGGCACAGCCTCGGTGAGCTGGCCACCTGCCCGTTCTGCCTGGACATGTGGGTGGCGACCGCGTTTGTGATCGGGTTGATCTTCGCGCCGCGGCTCACCCGGTTAGCCGCCGGCACCTTCACCGCGCTGACCGGCGCCGACTTTTTGCAGCTGGCGTACGCAATCGCCCAACAGTCCGCCGAAGGCTGACTTCACGATTGGAGGCCCGATGCCGACCCCGCCCGCGGTGTCTGCGGCCGCTCGCGCACTCGTTGAGACGCTGCTGTGGTGGGTGGTCACCACCGCGGTGTGGCTGGCGACGCTGACCGCAATCAGCCCGCCGGAAGCGCTGCTGGCGGCGCGTGCACGCTGCCGTGCGCCGTGCTGGCCCG
>PPEA01000060.1 GCA_002967005.1 Mycobacterium talmoniae | reverse complement strand
GGGTCGCCGACGTGGTGGCGATGGTGCGGCGGTTGGCCGGCGGCGAGGCCGACATCGTGATCCGGCACCCGCTTCGCCCGGCCGGGCGGCAGCCGCCCACCGCTGGCCAAACGGATTGTGCTGCAGACGGCGGCCCGGCTGAGTCGACGCAGCCGGCGGCTGGGGTTGACCGACGCCCACAACGGCCTGCGGGTGTTCAACAAAACCGTCGCCGACGGGCTCAACATCACCATGAACGGGATGAGCCACGCCAGCGAATTCATCATGCTCATCGACGAAAACCGGTGGCGGGTGGTCGAAGAACCGATCGAAATCCTCTACACCGCGTATTCGAAGTCCAAGGGCCAGCCGCTGCTCAACGGCGTCAACATCATCTTCGACGAATTGCTGCGGGGAAGGATGCCGCGATGACCATCCACTGGATTCAGGTGCTGCTGATCGTGGCGATCGTGGCGTTGTTCGGGTTGCTGCGGTCGCGCACCAGCGCGAAGTCGCGGGCCTGGGTCAAGGTCGGCTATGTCGGGTTTGTGCTCGCCGGCGTGTACGCGGTGCTGCGGCCGGACGACACCACCGTGCTGGCGCAGCTGCTGGGGGTCAAACGCGGCACCGACCTGATGCTGTACGTGCTGATCATCGCGTTCATCTTCACCACCTTGAGCACCTACATGCGGTTCAAGGATTTGGAGTTGCGCTACGCCCGGCTGGCCCGGGCGATCGCCCTGGAAGGCGCCCAGCCCCCCGAGCAGGGGTAGTTTCCGCCGAAATCGCGCCGACTGTGCGGTGTCATCCGCGATACGGCTGGCAGGCGTATGAAACCGCACGGTCGCGAACGCTTTTACGTCTGCTCACGGTCCTGACGGAAGTAGGCCACGGTGCGGCGCAGGCCCTCGTCCAGGCTGATCTGGGGGCGCCAGCCCAGCACCGCGGCGGCACGGCTGATGTCCAGGCAGGACCGCTTCAGATCGCCCAGTCGCGGCGGGTGGAATTCCGGGTCGTCGGGGGCGCCGACCGCGGCCGCGATCGCGCTGTGCAGTTGCCGCACCGAGGTTTCCGCCCCGGTGCCGATGTTGAATCGCTGCCCGCCGCCGGCCGCCCCGGACGCCTTGACGAAGGCGTCGACCACATCGTCGACGAACACGTAGTCGCGGGTGTCGGAGCCGTCACCGAAGATCTTGGTGGGTTTGCCGGACAGTAGCGCCTGGCTGAAGATCGCCACCACACCGGCTTCGCCGTGCGGGTCCTGGCGCGGCCCGTAGACGTTGCCGGGCGCGACGTGGCTGCACTCCAGCCCGTACATGTTGCGGAAGGTGTTGAGATAGATTTCGCCGCCGACCTTGCTCGCCGCGTACGGCGACGCCGGATCGGTGGGGACGTCTTCGCTGGTCGGATAGGACGGCGGGGTGCCGTAGATGGATCCGCCCGAGGAGGTGTGCACGATCTTGCGGACCTGCGCGCGCCGGGCCGCCTCGGCCAGCCGCACCGTGCCGATGACGTTGACCGACGCGTCGAAGGCCGGGTCGGCCACCGAGTGCCGCACATCGATCTGCGCGGCCAGGTGAAACACCACCTCCGGCCGGTGCTGGTCGAGGATCGCGGCCAGGTCCGCGGTCACGATATCGGCCTCGACGAAGACGAACTCGGGGTCGTCGCTGAGGTGCTCGAGGTTGGTGGCCCGCCCGCTGGCGAAGTTGTCCAGGCCGAGGACGCGGTGCCCGTCGGCCCGCAAACGGTCGACCAACGTGGACCCGATGAACCCGGCCGCGCCGGTGACCAGTGCACGCACCGGCCCACCATACCGACCGGTAAGAAAGAGCTATGACCGCCCGGACGACGCGCCTTCCGTGGGTCGCCGCCACCGCGGCGGTCCTGATCGTCGTCCAGCTGGTGGTGCGGGCGGTGCTGGCGTTCGGCGGCTACTTCTACTGGGACGATCTGATCCTGATCGGCCGGGCCGGCACCCATGACCTGCTGTCGTCGTCGTATCTGCTCGACGACCACGACGGGCATGTCATGCCGGCCGCGTTCCTGCTCGCCGGCGCGATCACCCGGTGCTGGCCGTTGGACTGGGCCGGTCCGGCGGTCAGCCTGGTGGTGCTGCAGCTGCTGGCGTCGCTGGCGCTGCTGCGGGCACTGTGGGTGATCTTGGGGTGGCGGCCGGTGCTGCTCATCCCGCTGACCTTCGCGCTGTTTTGCCCGCTGGGGGCTGCCGGCCTTCGCGTGGTGGTC
>PPEA01000006.1 GCA_002967005.1 Mycobacterium talmoniae | reverse complement strand
CTCGGCTCGCGGATCGCCGCCGAAGACGGCGCCGCCCGGGTGGTGGCGGCCGTCGCGGCGTTGCTCGGCGAATCGGCGTAGCCGACGAACCGGCCGCTAGGGTCAGCCCTTCCGGGCGATGTAGTAGTAGTTCGACGGGTCGGTGTCGATCTCGGCGATGTCCACGTCGGTGAAGCCCGCGTCGGCGAGCATGGAGGTGGCCAGCTGGCGGCCCCACATCGTTCCCAATCCTGCGCCATCGAGCCCCAGCGAAACCGGCATACAGTGCAGCACCGATACCGCGTAGCGGTAGGTGTTCATCGGGAGGCCGACGTTGTCTTCCAGGCGGCTGGATGCCTTGACGTCGCTCATGAGAAAGACGCCGCCGGGCCGCAGCGACCGACAGATATTCGCCAGCACCCGCGCCGGCCGCGCCTGGTCGTGGATGGCGTCGAACGCGGTGATGACGTCATAGGCGTCGGGCTTATCCAGCGCGGCCAGATCGTGGCGTTCGAACGTCGCGTTGGTCAGGCCGCGCTGGGCGGCTTCGGAATTCGCGCGCCCGATCGCCTCGGCCGAGAAGTCGATGCCGGTGAACCGGCTCGCGCTGAATGCCTGCGCCAGCACGTTCACCGCATGCCCACTGCCGCAACCGAAATCGGCGACGTCGACACCCCGCCTAAGCCGCTCCGGCAGTCCGTCGACCAAGGGCAACACTTCATCGACCAGGGCCCGGTCGAACACCTCACCGCTTCGTTCGGCCATGACGGTGTGGAATCGGGGATAGTCGGCGTAGTCGAGGCCGCCGCCCTGCCGAAAGCAGGCCAAGATCTTCTGCTCGACTTCGCCTAGCAGCGGAACGTACTGCGCGATGCGGGCCAGGTTGTCGGGTCCGGCGCCGCGGGTCAGCACGGCGGCCCGGTGCCCGGGCAGCCAGTACGTCGCGGCCGTCGGGTCGTACTCGACGACCCGCGCCACGACCATGCCGCCGAGCCACTCGCGCACGTAGCGCTCGTTAAGTCCGGCGGCGTCGGCGATCTGGCCGCTGGTCGCGGGCGCTGACCGGGCCATCGCATCCAGCAGGCCGGTCTGGTGCCCGAGGCTCAGCAGCAACGCCAGGCTGGCGCTATCGATGGCCGCGGTGACGCGGTCGGCGAACTCCGCGGTGGTTTCGGCCTCGGCATCGTTCCCGCGTCCGGTCATGTCCACCAATAATAGGAACGCGCTCGGACTGCGCTGCCGGCGCAAGCGGGCGCGATGCGGGTTTTGGACAACCACCGTTTTCGCCACCGCCCCGAGTGGTCGCCGGGTGCGGGCCGCAGGACGGTAGCAGCCGACGTCGCTCGACGGACTGTTCCGAGCCGCCACATCAGCGCTCCCGGGTTGTCCTGCCAAGACAATGACAGCTCATTTCGGCCGCACCACAATCGACGCGCATCCCGCCAGCGTCAACGGAACCGACCCGTTGGCCAGGGATCCGACCCGAAAAACAACCGCGTAACGATACGAGCCGATGACCCGACGCATAGGAGCCCTGCAACGGCAGGTGCTGACCACCCTGCACCAGCGCAGCGATCAGGACAGCTACCACGGCAGCGATGTGGCCCAGCTCTTCGACGACGGCCCGGCGGTGGTTCGAGCGCGCTGGCGCTGGTACACGATCGACATGCTCGGCCTCGTCGCTCACGACGCCAGCGAAACCGCGCGGGCCAGCGTGCACCGCGCCGTCAAAACCCTCGCCCAACGGCGCGTTATCGACACCGTGACCGCCGCCTATCCGTATGCCGAGCCGTTCACGGGCTACCTGACCGCCCACGGCGAGCGCGCCGGCCATATCGACCTGGCCGAACTGCACGACCTGGACCCGTGCTGGCCGGCCCGCCACGGGCGCCGCTTGTGGTTTCGGTTGCCCCCGCCCGCGCGTCGTATTCCTCACGATGACCAGATCGCGGTGCTCGGCCGCCTCGATGCGCACCGCCCCGACGAGTTCGAAGACTTTGTGGCAGCGGTGGATCGGCGCCGGGCCTGGACGACGCCGGTCGGACATTTCGTGGCTTGGCTGCTGCGGGGTCAGCCGGGTCAGCCGCGCGAGGGCAGCCGCACCCCGACAAACACAAAGGTCACGAACTCGACGAGTTCGTGACCTTCATGCCGGCGGTTCGTGGAACCGCTCGTGGTGGGCGAAGGGGGACTTGAACCCCCACGTCCCGAAGGACACTGGCACCTGAAGCCAGCGCGTCTGCCATTCCGCCACTCGCCCGGAACAACCGCTAGAGGCTACCACGGTAGTCGCCGCGTTCCCGAACTCGCCAACCGTTGCGCGCATGCCGCGGCGCCACGGGCCTGGTCGACGTGGTGACCTGGCCTGATCCGATTCTCAGAGTTTGAAAGGTGACGCGGTGCTGCGCTGTGCCGATACCATGCGTGTGACAGACGTGGGTGGTGCGACACGCGAATGCACGCGGATATACATAACTACCTGCACGCGACGACCCAGAACGGTGTAGTGAGGCGGGCGGTGAGATGGGCGGCCAGAGGGGGCTGGTTCAACGCATCGAGCGCAAACTCGAAACCGCGGTCGGCGACGCATTTGCTCGGGTATTCGGCGGTGCCATTGTCCCGGAGGAACTCGAAGCCATGCTGCGGCGCGAAGCCGCAGACGGGGTCCGATCCCTGGAAGGCAATCGTCTTTTGGCGCCCAACGAGTACGTTATTACCCTCGGTGTGCACGACTACGACAAGGTGGTCGCCGACCCGGACCTCACGGCGGACACTTTCGCCAAACACTTGGCGGGATACATCGGCGAACAGGGGTGGCAAACGTATGGTGAGCTGGTCGTCAGGTTCGAACCCTCAGCGAACCTGCACACCGGCCAGTTCCGTACCCGCGGTGGCGTCAACCCCGACGCCAGCCCCCGCCCGAGCGCCAGCGATGCTCCCCGGCCACAATCAGATCAGCATGCGTTTAGCGCAGAAATAGGAGTAGCAGCGATGACCGATAATCCGAGCTACCGCGGCGGCCCGGGGCAAGGGCGGCCCGGCGACGAGTACTACGACGACCGTTACGGTCGTCCGCAAGATGATCCCCGCGGCGGGCCGGATCCAGCGCCCCCTACCCCCGCCGGAGCAGGGCGGCTATCCCCGCAGCATGACCAGGCTCCCGCCTCCGCCGCCGCGGCGCCCGGCAGCAGGGCGGCTACCCCGAGCAGGGTGGCGGCTACCCCGAGCAGGGTGGCGGCTACCCGCCGCCCTACGAGCAGCGTCCGCCCGCCGGCTATGGCGGCGGGCAGGGCTATGACGCCGGTTACCGCCAAGCGCCCGGCGGGTACGGCCCGCCGGCCCAGCAGGGCTCGGCGAACTACGGTCGCGGCCCGGCCCGCCCCGATGACGGCGGCTACGGCCAGCCCGAGCCCAGCGGCGGCTACGACCAGCCCTACCAGGGCGGGGCGCCCTACGGCCGCCAGGATTACGGCCAGCCGGAGTACGGCCGCTACGCGGACGGGCCCGGCGGCTACGGCGAGCCCCCCGGCGGCCGCTACCCGGACGCCCCACCGGCCGGCGACTACGGCCAACCCCCGCGGGCGGCTGACTACCGG
>PPEA01000599.1 GCA_002967005.1 Mycobacterium talmoniae | reverse complement strand
CGCCGGCAGCAGCACCGCGGCGATCAGCGGGGTGAGCAGGTTGACGACCAGGCTGACCAGTTCGGGGCCGGTGGCCGCGATCGCCTGCCGCGCGGCGGCGGTGCGTTCGGCAGTGACCAGTCCAGCCGGACCGGGGCAGCCGGTCGGCGACGTCGTGCTGGGTGTGGTCGAGCGACAGCCAACCCGGTCGAAACCGATTCGGGCGGTGGCCATGTCGATCATCCAGCCGACGGCGGTCGCCACCGTCAGCCAGCCCAGCCACGCCAGCGCGTCGCGCGGGGTGTCGCCGAACAGCGCCCCCACCAACGGAACCAGCAGCACGGTGGCCCCCGCCCGGGTCGCCACCGACAGCAGGGTCAGCACCACGTAGCGGGCGACGTTGCCGCGCCGGTCGTGCGGGATCAGCCGCAGCAGGGTGGCGATCATGACAGCACCTCCGGGGCCGCGGCCACGGTGTGGCGTTGTCCGGTCTCCCACAACCGGCGGTAGCGCCCGCCCGCGGTGAGCAGCTCGTCGTGGCCGCCGCGCTCCACGATCCGGCCGTGATCGAGTACGACGATCTGGTCGGCGGCGGTGATGGTGTGCAGTCGGTGGGCGATCACCAGCACGGTGCGATCCTTGGTCAGTCGGTTAAGCGCTTGCTGCACCAGGTATTCCGATTCGGGGTCGGCGAAGGCGGTGGCCTCGTCGAGGATGAGCACCGGCGTGTCGGCCAGGATCGCGCGGGCGATGGTGAGCCGTTGGCGTTCCCGCCGGACAGCGCGGTGCTGGCGCCCAGCACCGTGTCGTAGCCGTCCGGCAGCCGCAGCACCCGGTCGTGGATTTGCGCGTCGCGGGCGGCGGCCTGCACCTGCTCGAGGCTGGCGTCGGGCACCGCCAGCGCGATGTTGTCGCGCACGGTGCCGTGCACCAGCTGGGTGTCTTGCAGCACGAACCCGACCCGGCGGTACAGCTCGTCGGCGCTCAGTGACCGGATGTCGTGTCCGTCAACGCGGATCGCGCCGTGGTCGATGTCGTGGAACCGGGCCAGCAGCGCGGCCAGCGTCGACTTGCCGGACCCGGACGGGCCGACCAGCGCGGTGACGGTGCCGGGGCGCAGGGTCAGCGCCACATCGCTGATCACCGGGACCCCGGGCCGGTAGCCGAAGCTCACCTGGTCGAACTCCACCGTGCCGGACGGGTCGGCGCCGGGCTGGTGGTGCTGGATCGCGAGTTCGGGTTCGTCGAGGGTGATCTGCAGCCGGCGCGCCGCCAGCATGCCGGCCCGGATGCCGCCCAGGCCCAACCCGATGCCCAGCAGTCGGCGCCGAAGGTGGTGCCCAGCAACAAGAACGGCAGCAGGTTCACCGGGTCCATCCGGTCGCCGACGATCAGCGCGGTGCCGACCACGGTGATCAGCCACAGGAACGTCGAGGGCCGGGTGACCAGGTCCATCAGCGTCTTCTTGCCGATGAACGGCCGCTGCCAGGCCACCAGGAACCCGATGTAGTCGTCGAGGCGGCGACGGAAGCTCGACGCGGCCGCACCCCCGAAGACGCGGATCACCGGTTGGCCCTCCAGGTAGGTGCCGGCCTCGGTGTTCATTTTCTCGGCCCACTTTTGCGCCTGGATGATGCGCGGCCCGGATTGCACCGTCATCGACGACATCAGCACCAAATAGACCAGCACCGGAGCGAACAGCACCAGCGCCACCCGCCAATCCACCACGAACAGGTAGACCAGCACCGCCACCGGGGCGATGACCGCGGCGACCGCATCCGGGATGGCGTGGGTGACCAGGTAGTGCAGCGACAGCGTGTCGTCTTGCACCAGCTGTTTGATCGAGCCGGATCCGCGGGCGGTGAACCAGCCCAGCGGCAGCCGGGATAGCTTGCGCAGCAGCCGAGATCGCAGGCCGCGGGCGAATCGGGCGTCGACCAGGTGCAGCCACAGGGTCAGGCTGGCGCCGAGCACGGTGCCCAACCCGAGCAGCGACACCGCCGCCAGACCCACCGTCCACAGCCGCGACTGGTCGGCGCCGGAGACCAGCAGCCGGGCCAGCTCGACCAGCAGCACGAACGGCGCCAGCTGCAGCAGCGTGATCACCGCCTGCAGCAGCCCGGACACGATCAGCGGTGCCCGCAGCGGACCCAGCAACCGGCCGGCGGCCTGCGCGCGCCAGGTGCCCGTCGACTCCGGTGGTGCGGCAACCGGTGTCGGCTCTTCCTCGGCCGGTGCGGCGGCCGTTTCCGGTTCTATGCCGCGCTGGGTGCCCATCGCCCGGCCGGCGGTCCAGTACGCCTGGGCGTGGATCTCCGATTTGGGGAACCCGAACTCGTCGCGCAGCCGGGCCCGCACGTGTTTGAGGGTGGCGGCCTCCGGGGTGGCCCACGCGTACCAGTTCGACCAGTCCCGGGTTTCGATCGCCGCCGCCAGCGAGGTGGCGTCGCGGCGGGGCACCCAGTGCAGCCGCAGCCGCGGATGCTGGGCGAGCGGGATCAGCGCATCGTGGTCGTCGTGTTGTTCGAGGTACAGCTCGATCGGCACGTCGTCCGGGACGGTGCCGATGATGCCGTTGATCCCGGGGATCGAGGCCGAATCGCCCAGCAGCAGATAGCCGGCGGGTTGCTCGTCGGGCACGTCGAAACGCGCCGAGCCCATCAGCGTCATCACCGCGATGGTGGTGCCGGGTTCGACGGTGCGCGCCCAGCGCGATGCCGGTCCGGCCGGTTCGTGCAGCACCATGTCCACCGCGAATTCGCCGGTGGCGGCGTCGCCCTCGGAAATGGTGTAGGCGCGCTGGAACTCGGTGTTCGAGCCGTCCGGGTCCGGGAACCAGAACCGCAGCCAGGCGGTGGGTTCCACGACCGCGTCCTCGAACAGGGTCGGCGACACCATCCGCACCCGCACGAAATGCGGGGCGACCTGGACGGTTTCGAGCACCGTCGCGGTGTGATCGCGCGCGCCGAAGCCGCGCAACATCACGCCCTGCAGTCCGCGGGCCATCAGCGGGTCCCTCCGGTGAGGTCGGCGACCACGTCGACGATGGGCCGCACCTTCGGCAGCACCGCCTCGACGTCGACACCACCGCGCGGCAACACCGCCCGCAGTGCCGCCGCGGTCAGTGCGGCGCCGCGCAGATCGATGCGGGCCATGAGCGGCGAGTTGGTGGTCACGTCGACCATTGTCCCAGAGCAGCTCAACTGGATTTCGCCGCGCACCGATACAGTGATGCCACACCCACCTCTGCGATCGGAGTTGTCATGGCCACACCCGATAAACCCGACAACGTCGCGAGTCTGCCGCGGATCTTCCCGCCCTGGCTGGACCGGTGGCAGATGCGCTACATGAACCCGGTGGTGAAACCGTTGGCGCGGTATCTGCCCGGCGCGTCGATCATCAAACACCGAGGTCGCAAGTCCGGGAAGCCGTACGAGACCGTGGTCACCACCTACCGCAAGGGCAACGTGCTGGCGATCGCGCTCGGTCACGGCAAGACCGATTGGGTGAAGAACGTGCTGGCCGCCGGTGAAGTTTCATGGTGGAACCGGCCGACGACGGCGGCGCGCTGATCGAAGCCGAGTATCTGGTCGAGGTGCTGGACCGCCCGCTGGTGGCCCAGCTGCTCAGCCACTACACCACCCTGCTGGACGCCGCGCTGGCCGACCCCGACACCGCCCTGGCGGTGCTGCGGATGCTCACCGACGACGACGCGGACTGGTTGCGCCGGGTCTCGGCCGGCGAAAAGTTCACTACCCCCGCCACCACGCTGCCCGCGCTGGTGCAGCGGCAGGTCGAGGCCACCCCGGACGCCGTCGCCGTCGTCTACGAGGGCCGCGCGTACAGCTACCGTGAACTCAACGCGGAAGCCAACCGGGTGGCGCACTGGCTGATCGCCGCGGGCCTGGGCGCCGAGGACCGCGTCGCGGTGCTGCTCGACAAGTCCCCGGAACTGATCATCACCGCGCTGGGCATCCTCAAGGCCGGCGCGGTCTACCTGCCGGTCGACCCCACCTACCCGGAGGACCGCCGCGCGTTCATCCTCGACGACTCCGCCCCCAAACTCGTGCTGCGCGAACCGATCCCCGACCTGGCCGGGTTCGCCACCACCAACCCCGAGCCGGACCAGTTGGTGCGTCCGCTGCGCCCGGCCAACACCGCGTATTTGATCTACACCTCCGGGTCGACCGGGCTGCCCAAGGGGGTGCCGGTGCCGCACGCCCCGATCGCCGAATACTTCGTCTGGTTCGGCGGCGACTACGGCGTCGACGCAGCCGACCGGCTGCTGCAGGTGGCCTCACCCAGCTTCGACGTGTCGATGGGGGAGATCTTCGGCACCCTGTCGTGCGGTGCGCGCCTGGTGATCCCGCGCCCCGACGGGCTGCGCGACATCGGGTATCTCACCGAGCTGCTGCACCGCGAAGGCATCACCGCGATGCATTTCGTGCCGTCGCTGCTCGGGCTGTTCTTGTCGCTGCCCGGGGTCAACCAGTGGCGCACCCTGCGCCGGGTGCCGATCGGCGGCGAGGCGCTGCCCGGCGAGATCGCCGACAAATTCCACGCCACCTTCGACGCGCTGCTGCACAACTTCTACGGCCCCACCGAAACCGTCGTCAACGCCACCCGGTACAAGGTGGAAGGCAAACAGGGCACCCGCATCGTGCCGATCGGGAAGCCCAAGATCAACACCCAGGTGCATCTGCTGGACGACGCGCTGCAGCCGGTGCCGGTCGGGGTGATCGGCGAAATCTACATCGGCGGAACGCATGTGGCCCACGGCTATCACCGCCGACCCGGGTTGACCGCGGAACGCTTCGTCGCCGACCCGTTCACCCCCGGCCGGCGGCTGTACCGGTCCGGGGATCTGGCCCGGCGCAACGCCGACGGCGATATCGAGTTCGTCGGCCGCGCCGACGAGCAGGTCAAGATCCGCGGCTTCCGCATCGAGCTCGGCGAGGTCGCGGCGGCGATCTCGGTGGACCCCAGCGTCGGGCAGGCCGTGGTGGTGGCCGCCGACCTGCCGCAGCTGGGCAAAAGCCTGGTCGGCTACCTGACCCCGGCCGACGGCGCCGGCACCGACTCGGTGGACGTCGACCGGATCCGCGCCCGGGTGGCCGCCGCGCTGCCCGACTACATGGTGCCGGCCGGTTACGTCGTCCTCGACGAGATCCCGATCACCGCGCACGGCAAGATCGATAAGGCCGCGCTGCCGCAGCCGCAGATCGCCGCCGGCGCCGCCTACCGCGAACCGGTCACCGCGACCGAGCGGCAACTGGCCGCGCTGTTCGCCGAGCTGCTCGGGCATCCCCGGGTGGGGGCCGACGACTCGTTCTTCGACCTGGGCGGGCACTCCCTGGTGGCCACCAAGCTGGTGGCCGCCGTGCGGGCGGACTGCGGGGTGGACCTGGCCATCCGGGAGATCTTCGAGCTGGTGACGGTGGCCCGGCTGGCCGACCGCATCGACCAGCTCGCCGCCGGCGCTGGGCCGCCGCCGCGACCCAAGCTGATCGCGACCAGCCACGACGGGCCCCAGCCGCTGTCGGCGTCGCAGCTGCGCAGCTGGTTCGCCTACCGCATCGAGGGACCCAGCCCGGTCAACAACATTCCGTTCGCCGCCCGGCTGACCGGTCCGTGCGACGTCGACGCCCTGCTCGCCGCCGTCGACGACCTGATCGCCCGGCACGAGATCCTGCGCACCACCTACGTCGAGATCGACGGCGTCCCTTACCAAGTGGTCAACCCCGCCGGGCGGCTGCCGGTGCGGCGGGCGACCGGCGAATCCGACGCCTGGCTGCAGGCGCAGCTGGACACCGAGCGCCGGGGTTGCTTCGAACTGGACCGCGACTGGCCGATCCGGGTGGCGTTGCTGCACACCGGCGGAGCCCACGTGCTCTCTTTGGTGGTGCACCACATCGCCGCCGACCACTGGTCGGCCGGGGTCCTGTTCACCGATCTGCTGACCGCCTACCGGGCCCGCTGCAGCGGACAGGAGCCGTCCTGGGCGCCGCTGCCGGTGCAGTACGCCGACTACGCGGCCTGGCAGGGGGAGTTGCTGGCCGAAAGTCCGCAGCCGGACCGGACCGAAGCGGGCGGCATCGTCGGCGACCAACGTGACTACTGGACCCGGCAGCTGGCCGGGCTACCGGAGGACACCGGGCTGCGGCCGGACTTTCCGCGGCCCGCGGTGCCCAGCGGCGACGGCGAATCCGTCGAGTTCGGCATCGACGCCGCCACCCGCGACAAGCTGGCCGCGCTCAGCCGCGAAACCGGCTGCACCGAATTCATGGTGCTGCAGGCCGCGGTCGCGGTGGTGCTGCACAAGGCCGGCGGCGGCGCGGACATCCCGCTGGGCACCCCGGTCGCCGGGCGCACCGAAACCGAACTGGACCGGCTGATCGGGTTCTTCGTCAACATCCTGGTGCTGCGCAATGACCTGAGCGGCAACCCGACGCTGGCCGAGGTGCTGCGCCGCGCCCGCGAAACCGCGCTGGCCGCCTACGCCCACCAGGACCTGCCGTTCGATCGGGTGGTCGACGCGGTCAACCCGGTCCGGTCGCTGTCGCGCAACCCGCTGTTCCAGGTGGTCGTGCACGTCCGCGATCACCTGCCGGCCGCCCGGGTGATCGATGTCGGCGGCGAGGCGGGGCCGACCAGCTTCGCCGCGTTAGAGCCGCCGTTCGACATCGCGCACGCCGACCTGAGCGTCAACTTCTTCGCCACCGACGCCGGATACACCGGCCGCGTCATCTACCGCACCGAGCTGTACCGGCGGGCCACCATCGAACGGTTGACCGACTGGCTGACCCGGGTGGTCGACCTGTTCGCCGACAACCCCGACGTGACGCTGCGCGACGTGCAATTGACCGATGACGTCGACCGGCAGCGCCTGCTGGCCTGGAGCCGGGGCCCGGTGCCACCCGCGGACGCCCCGCACACCATCGGCGCGCTGCTCGAGCCGAGCCGGCGGTTCGGCGCCGACCGGATCGCGGTGCGCTGCGGCGACGAGCAGCTCGACTACCCGGCGCTGCACCGCCGGTCGGACAACTTCGCGGCGCTGCTCGCCGAGCAGGGGTGCGGCCCGGGACGCTGGTCGGGCTGTCCACCCGCCGCGGCATCGACCTGGTGGTGGCGCTGGTCGGGATCATGAAGGCCGGCGCCGGGTATTTCCCGCTGGACCCCGGCTACCCGGCCGCGCGCAAACGGTTCATGCTCGACGACGTTGCGCCGCCGGTCGTGGTGGTCACCGCCGAGGCCGCCGCCACCATGCCGGAAACCCCTGGCGTGCACCTGCTTTCGCTGGACGACCCGCAGCTGCGGGCCGCGCTGGATGCCGAACCGCGGCGTCGCGACCTGCCGGCGCCGCATCCCGACGACCCGATGTATCTGGTGTTCACCTCCGGATCCACCGGAACCCCCAAGGGGGTGCTGGGCACCCACCGGGCGATGACGGCGCGGCTGGACTGGCAGCTGCGGAACTATCCGGTGGAAGGCAACGACATTCGGCTGGCGCAGGCGTCGATGACCTTCCTGGAAGGCAGCATGGAGACGCTGGCCGGGCTGGCCGCCGGCGCCACCTTGATCCTGGCCGACGACGCCGAACACCGCGACGCCGACGCGCTGCCGGCGCTGCTGCGCCGCCACGGCGTGGCCCAGGTCACCGCGGTGGCCAGCCTGGTGTCCACCCTGGTCGACACCCACCCCGACGTGGTGCGCTCGCTGACCCGGCTGGTGTGCAGCGGTGAGCCGGTCAGCGTGTCGCTGCTGGAGCGGCTGGCGGCCACCTGCCCGGCGGGCGACGGCCCGGAGCTGCTGAACAACTTCGGTGCCACCGAAACCTCCGGCGGGTTGGTCCGCGGGCCGCTGAGCCCGCCGGTGCCGATCCTGGGCGCCCCCACCCCGGGCTCGCAGGTGTATCTGCTCGACGACGCGCTGCAGCCGGTGCCGGTCGGCGTGGTCGGCGAACTGTATTACGCCGGTGAGCAACTGGTCCGCGGCTACTGGAAGCGGCCCGGCCTGACCGCGTCCCGGTTCGTGCCCAACCCGTATGCCGCCACACCCGGCGCGCGGTTTTACCGCAGCGGGGACCGGGCCCGCTGGACCGAGGACGGTCGGCTGGAGTTCGTCGGCCGCACCGACCACCAGGTCAAGGTGCGCGGCTTCCGCGTCGAGCTGGGAGAGGTCGAGGCCGCGCTGAAGGCGGTGGATCAGGTGGCGGCCGCCGCCGCCCGCACCTGGGAGCTGCGCGGGACCACCACGCTGGCCGGCTACGTGGTGCACGCGGCGCCGCTGGCCGACG
>PPEA01000598.1 GCA_002967005.1 Mycobacterium talmoniae | reverse complement strand
CCCGACGGCAGCAGCAGCGCCGCGCAGACCACCTCCAGCAGCAGCCGGGGCGCCGTCGCACCACGCATCTCGCCCAGCCCGGCCTGCACCACCTCGGCGTAGCGGGTCAAGGTCGCCGCCCCGAACCTTGCGGATTGATCCCGCATCCGGTCCAGCACGTCTTCCGGCGCGTCGACCACGCCCTTGCTCACCGCGTCGGGAACCGCTTGCAGCACAATGAGATCGCGGAAGCGTTCCAGCAGGTCGGTGGCGAAGCGGCGGGGGTCGTGGCCGGCGTCGATCACCGATTCCACCGCGCCGAACAGGGCGGCGGCATCACCGGCGGCCAGCGCCTCCACGGCGTCGTCGATCAGCGCGATATCGGTAGCGCCCAGCAAACCCAGCGCCCGCTGGTACGTGATCCGATCCCCTTCGGCCCCGGCCAGCAACTGGTCGAGCACCGACAGGGTGTCGCGGGGCGAGCCGCCGCCGGCGCGGATCACCACGCGCAGCGTGCCCCTGGCAGCCGGCCTCGATGTAGCCGCCGCTGGGCTCCCCGAGAATGGCGACGTCGGCCCGGAGCCAGTCCGGCAGGTCGCGTTCGATGCGCCCCAAACCGTTGGCGGCGGCCTCGATCTCCTCGCAGTCGTAGAACACCAGGGTCAGATCGTGGGCGGGTGCGTCGAGGGTGGCGGCCAGATGCAGGAACACCGCGTCCCCGGATTTCATGTCCACGGTGCCGCAGCCGTGCAGCAGCTCACCGTCGTCGCCAAAGGAGCGGCGGCTGGGCAGGTTGTCGGCCACCGGGACGGTGTCTAGGTGCCCGGCCAGCAGCACCCGGGTGGGCCGGCCCAGCGCGGTGCGGGCCAGCACCGCGTCGCCGCTGCGCAGGTATCTCGAAGCCGCTGGTCTGGGCCCGCAGCGCGGCCTCGACCGCGTCGGCGATGCGGGCCTCGTGGCGCGACTCGCTGGGGATGTCGACCAGGGCGGCGGTCAGCTCGATCGGGTCCCCACGCAGGTCCAGCACGGACTCACCTTAACCGCCGAGCAGACGTAAAAGCCCCCTCGCGGGGCATCTCAAGGGTACTTTTGCGTCTGCTCGCGCAAGGAAAGTAGCCTGACCGCGTGACTGGAGCTTCGGGTATTGGATTGGCGACGCTGGCCGGCGACGGGTCGGTGCTCGACACCTGGTTTCCGGCACCGGAACTGATCGACGCCGGCGAGGCCGGCACCACCCGGCTGTCGGTGGCCGAGGTTCCCGACGAGCTGGCCGCGCTGACCGGACGCGACGAGGACCGCGGCACCGAGACCGTCGCGGTGCGGACCGTGATCGGCGACCTGGGCGACAAGGCCACCGACGCCTACGACGTCTACCTGCGGCTGCACCTGCTGTCCCACCGGCTGGTGGCCCCGCACGGCCTGAACGCCGACGGCTTCTTTCCGCTGTTGACCAATGTGGTGTGGACCAACCACGGTCCGTGCGCCGTCGAGGGCTTCGAAACCGTGCGGGCCCGGTTGCGCCGCCGCGGACCGGTCACGGTGTACGGCGTGGACAAGTTCCCGCGGATGGTCGACTACGTGCTGCCCGCCGGGGTGCGGATCGCCGACGCCGACCGGGTGCGGCTGGGCGCCCATCTGGCGTCGGGCACCACCGTCATGCACGAAGGCTTCGTCAACTTCAACGCCGGCACCCTGGGCGCGTCGATGATCGAGGGCCGGGTCTCGGGCGGGGTGGTCGTCGGCGACGGCTCCGATGTCGGCGGCGGCGCGTCCATCATGGGCACGCTGTCCGGCGGTGGGACGCAAGTCATTTCGATCGGCAAGCGCTGCCTGCTGGGCGCCAACGCCGGCTTGGGGATCTCCTTGGGCGACGACTGCGTCATCGAGGCCGGCCTCTACGTCACCGCCGGCACCAAGGTCACCATGCCCGACGGTCGCGCCGTCAAGGCCCGCGACCTGTCCGGCGAGAACAACCTGCTGTTCCGCCGCAATTCGGTCAGCGGCGCGGTGGAGGTGGTGGCCCGCGACGGGCAGGGTATCGCGCTCAACGAGGACCTGCACGCCAACTAGCGAAAGCTCAGAGCTGCGAGTCGCTGATCTTGCTGCTGTCTTTCCCGATGGTCTGGCAGTAGGCGTCCACCGCCACCCGGGTTGCCGAGACCTCAAGGTGGGACGGCTCTTTGCCGTGTTGGTCCTTGAGCATCTTGGTGACTTCGGATTCCTGCTTGTCTTGGCTTTGGCGCCGGAATTCCTTGCAGGTGGTGTCGCCACCCTTGTTGGTGACCTTGTCCACGGCCGAACAGCCAGTCAGCGTGCACACCGCGGCGGCGACGATGCTGACCACGCCGATGCCGAACCGTCTCATCGTGGGTCTCCCCTTCTCGTATCGCATCGGTGACCCCGCCCGGCGGGCCACCAGCGAGCCTAGGCCAGCAGCTCCTTTTTGAGCACTTTGCCCATCGCGTTGCGCGGCAACCCATCGACGATCCGCACTTCACGGGGGCGTTTGTGCACGGAAAGTTGCTCGGCCACATAGTTGATCAGCTCGTCGGGCTTGGCGTCACCGACGACGAACGCGACGATCCGCTGGCCCAGGTCGGCGTCGGGCACCCCGACGACGGCCGCCTCGGCCACCCCGGGATGCCCAAGCAGCACGGTCTCGATTTCGCCGGCGCCGACCCGAAAGCCGCCCGATTTGATCAGGTCGACCGATTCGCGCCCGACGATGCGGTGCATGCCGTTCCCCGTCGACCACCGCGACGTCACCGGTGCGGTACCAGCCGTCGCCGTCGAACGCCTCGGCGGTGGCGTCCGGGCGGTTCAAGTAGCCATCGAACAGTGTCGGACCGCGAACCT
>PPEA01000597.1 GCA_002967005.1 Mycobacterium talmoniae | reverse complement strand
CCCACCACCACCCGAACCAAACAAATCCCGCACACCACACAACACCCGCGCACACGACCCAACAAACCCCTCCACGCCCGCAGTAAACCAACACCCCCACAACCACCGCCACAACCAAAACACGGCCCCGATGGGCCGACGCGCAGGTGCCTTGGAATTACGCGTGACGCCGGGCCGAGTTCTCGTGAGCAACACTCTCGGCGGAGAGGAAGGGTGACGGGCGCCCCGGCGGCGCCCGTCCCCATTCCGTCACTGTGACGAAATAATCGACCTAGCCCACGGGCGCGGCGACGTCAAGCAAGGGGGCCGACGGGGCGGCCGACCTCAACGGGCAGGCGACCGCCAAGCGTCATGTCCCAGGTTGTCGAACACCGTCTTGGTGCAAGTTGCGCAACAGCATCTTGGTCCCAAGTCGTCGAGCAACGCGATGGTCTGGCGTGCATAGGTCCCGCCTGGCCTGTTCCTGACATGCCGAATTTCGGCAGTCGACCCCTTCGCATACGTGCGCCTACCTGTCTGGATCGATAACCCGGATCCTAGTCCCGAAGACCCGCCGGCGGCGCCAGGCGGAAGCCCCGCTTTACTGGCACCTTTTCGCGGACAGCCGCGCTGCGGCCGGCGTGGCCCTATTTCTGGTACGCGCGTGTACCGATAACCGCCGTTACGTCAAGTAATCCTGATGCGGGCGGATATTCCCATCATGATATCTTGACAAGCGTGTTAGGGTAAGTCCATGGGATGGACTTACGAGAGCGACTCCCCCGGCGTCGACGAGTGGCATGAGGGCTACATGGTCCCCGAGTTCGACGGCGGCGATCGCGGTCGCCCGATCAGCGGCGGCGGGATCCCACCCGGACACATCGCCGTCGAGCACCGCGAGGACGGTTCGTGGCGTACCCGCCCGGCCGGCGAGATCATCGGCTGGCGCGTCGTGTGCGACTGCTACCAACGCGCCTATCAAACCCATCCCAAGCACTGGATCAGCGATCAGCTGTGGACACGCGTACCTTCGCCCACCCAACACGACCCCGGCAGATTCCGCGTGTACGCGGCCGACGACGACGTTGAAGATATCGCCTGGACCGGCGACGTCGAGCAGGCCGCACATGCACTGTGGCGCCGCGAACACATCGACGACCTGGACGCAGCGGGCGCAATTACCTGCGCGCTCAGTGTGCTACGCGCCGCTCAGGCAGCACTCGACCAGGCGGTCATCAAAGCCCGCCAAAGGGGACTCCCCTGGTCGAAGATCGGCGAGGCGGCAGGGATGTCCCCGCAAGCCGCTCACGAACGGTGGAAGCGGCGCGCAAGCCAGGGCGATTCTGTCGGAACCGAGCTCTAACCCCTGTCAACGGCGGCCGAAAATTGACCCCTTTTCGACGGTTGAAAATTGACCCCCTTGGTGTTCATTTCTCTTCGGTTGATGCTGCTGGGACGCGTCCGAGGTCGCGGTCTTTGATGCGGTAGGAGTCGCCTTTGAGGGCGATTACCTCGGCGTGGTGGACGAGGCGGTCGATCATGGCGGCGGCCACGACGTCGTCGCCGAAGACTTCGCCCCAGCGGCCGAACGGTTTGTTCGAGGTCACGATCAGGGATGCCCGCTCGTAGCGGGAGGACACCAGTTGGAAGAACAGGTTGGCGGCTTCGGGTTCGAACGGGATGTAGCCGACCTCGTCGATGACGAGCAGCGGGTAGCGGCCGAGCCGGATGAGTTCTTGTTGGAGGCGGCCGGCGTGGTGGGCCTCGGCGAGCCGGGCGACCCATTCGCTGGCGGTGGCGAACAGCACGCGGTGTCCGGCTTGGCAGGCCCGGATCGCGATGCCGATCGCTAGGTGGGTCTTACCGGTTCCTGGTGGTCCGAGGAAGACCACGTTGTCTTTGGCCGCCACGAAGTCCAAGGTGCCCAGATGCGCGATCAGGTCTCGTTTGAGTCCGCGGGCGTGGTCGAAGTCGAACTCTTCCAGCGATTTGCGGGACGGGAAGCGGGCGGCGCGGATTCGTCCTTCGCCGCCGTGGGTCTCCCGGGCGGAGACTTCACGCTGCAGGCACGCGACCAAAAACTCCTCATGCGTCCATGACTCCACGCGAGCCCGCTCGGCCAACCGGGCCACCGCATCGCGCATGGTGGGTGCTTTCAGGGCCCGGGTGAGGAAACTGATCTCGGCGGTCAGGTCGCGGTTGGTCGACGAGGTCCGCGCAGTACTCGAGGTGGTTTTGGTGGTCATGACACCAGCCCGCCTTCGCCCAGGTCGATCCCCAACGCGGTGTCGTAGTCGGTCAACGACCGTTGCTCGACTGCCGTGTGGTTATCGGACTCGCGCACCGGGCGCAGGGCGCCGATGCGGTGGCGGCGCAACATATCGGCTGCGTCGCGGTGCTCGGGGTCGGTGATCGTCTGATGCCTAGCCCACACCCGCTCGTGGTCAGCGACCACCTTGCCCCCGCAGAACACCCGGACACGATCGAGGTCGGCGACGACCTCGATGCGCCGCCCGATCACGCCTGGATGCACCGAGTAATCGTTGGAGTCCAACCGGATGTAGTGATCGCGCGCCAGCCGGGTGCCTGAGCGCCATCCGGTGGCCGGTGCCACCGGCGGCAGCGTGAGCATGGCTTGGCGATCGGCGCCGATGCGGTCGGTCGGAGCGCACCCCAATACCCGGCGGGTCCGGTTGTTGACCAGCGCCAGCCATTGCTGCAGTTGGTGGTTGAAATCCCCCGGCCCGCTAAAAGACCGGCCGGGCAGAAATGACCGCTCCAAATAGTCGTGGGCTCGCTCGATGATGCCCTTGTGCTCGGGCTCTCGAGGTTTGAGCACCACCACCTTGGCGCCCAACACCCCGCGGAATGCCTGGCAATCCCCGGTGAGTTCGATCCGCCCGGATCGCCACCGCCCAATCGCCCCTTCGCCGTCCCAGACCAGGGTGCGCGGGACCGCGCCCAGCCCGCTGATCAGTTGCCACCAGCCGGCGAACAGATCCTCAGCGCCCCGGCTGGGGATCAGCAGCGCTGAAAGCCACCGCGAATAACCGCACACCATCGTCAGCACCGGCAACTGCATCGGCGAGCGCCTCTGGCCGTATCCGACCGGGATCGTGACCGGCGGGAACCACAGGTCACACTGCGCGATATCGCCAACCTCATACGTCGTGCGGCTGGCCGGGTCCGGCGGCAAATACGCCGGCCGCAACTCACGCACGCGTTCTTTGAACACCGTCATCCCGCGCGTCCAGCCGACCCGCTCGGCGATCACCGTGGCCGGCATCGTCGGCACTGCCTTGAGCTGCTCACGGATCGCGTCCTCGAACGCATCCACCGCCGACCCCATCGGCTTACGCACATACTTCGGCGGCGCCTCCGACGCCAGCGCTGAACGCACCGTGTTCTTCGAGATCTTCAACGTCCGCGCGATCGTCTTGATCGGCAACCCCTCCGCTCGATGCAACCTGCGGATCTCAGCCCAGTCCTCCACTGACAACAACTCCCTTCTCCTCTCGGCTCAAAGCCGAGAGTCCGTCGAAGGGGGTCAAAATTCAGGCGTCGACACGGGGTCAGTTTTCATACGTCGCCGACAACCCCCGCTGCTGCTCCCCCACCGTCAACAGTTCGTCGCCCAGCTGTCCGAAGGGTAGCCCATGCTGGGCTCACCATCGGCCGCGGTCCGTCCCGCTATCGGTTCGCCGCGGGCCCGGCGAGCACCCGGCAATCGGGCTCCAGCGGCGGATGATGAACGGCGCCATCGCAGGCCGGTGAACACGCCGAACACGACCACGCCATGTGGCCGCCACACGGGCAAGGCCGGTGGCTCACGATTGTGTGACCCGGCTGGAGCGGCTTCCCGGCGTAGCAATGGGTCGGCGGCCACACCATCCAACCGCTGGCGCAGGGGACCAGTTCACCGACGTCCGGCATGCCCACACCTTAAACGTGCGACTACACAAAATCCGGACAACCCCGCGGCCTGAAGGTGCCACTCCCCTATCTCGCGATAACGCCAGCCAGATCGGTCCGCCAACCGCATCAGTAAGTCGGGACTTCCACGGCCCAACGAGGGGCGTCGCCATGACGCGCCCCGTGCTGCGCCGGCGCCCTCCTCGGCTTAGCGTCTGCCCATGTTGCGTCCTGAAAGTTGGACTGGACTAGCGGGTGGGAGTCCCGTCCCGGTAGGCACCGGAGCGCCGGGTAGCAGGCCCCGGTTCGTCGCGGAGACGTGGCGGGCTGAGCGGGGTGTCAAGAGCCTCTTCGGAGGGAGCAAGTGTGCGGGCCGTAGCGTTAAGCGAACTCTGCAGCCTCGTCAGATTCACAACGGAGGAGCCGAGCCGCTCATGTCACGGCGAAGGCCATGTCCGGGGAGCCCTGG
>PPEA01000596.1 GCA_002967005.1 Mycobacterium talmoniae | reverse complement strand
CTGGCGATGGCGGCCGGCACCTCGTTGGCGGCGTTCGCGGTGCTGACCAAGGTCCTGGTCAACACGCTGCAGCACGGCGGGTTCGGCGCGGTGCTGACCTCGCCGCAGCTGATTCCCTGGCTGCTGGCGACGCTGGCCGGGATGATCTTTCAGCAGTCGGCGTTTCGCGCCGGCGCGCTGACCGCCTCGATGCCGACCATGACGGTGGCCAAACCGATGGTCGCCGCGGCGCTGGGGGTGCTGCTGCTCGGGGAGACGATCGACGCCGGCGGCGTGGAGAACCTGGCGGTAGCGGGCGGGGTGGTGCTCATCGTCGTCGCCACCGCGGCGCTGGCCCGGTTCGCCGACGGACTCGGCGTCCAGGTCGCCAACACCTTCCACGCAAAGGGGTGATGCCCGACGATCACCCCAATGCCATCGGCACGATCGGCTTCATGCGCCGCGACTACGTCAACTTCGGCTTCGACAGCGCCGACGTGATCGTGGCGGTCGGCTACGAGCTGCAGGAATTCGACCCGGTCCGGATCAACCCGCACGCCGACAAGAAGATCATCCACATCCACCGGTTCCCCGCCGAGGTCGATGCCCACTATTCGGTGGACGTCGGGATCGAGGGCGATATCAGCGCGTCGCTGACCGCGCTCACCGACGCGCTGGCCGGCCACCGCTTCCGCACCGACTGCGACGCGCCGGGTGCCGGCCTGCTGGCCGCGGAATTCGAACGCGGCCAGGCTGATTCACGGTTCCCGTTGGCGCCGCAGCGAATCGTCGCCGATACCCGGGCGGCGCTGGGACGCTCCGATGTGGTGCTGGTCGACACCGGTGCGACCAAGATGTGGATGGCCCGGCTGTATCCGACCTACGAACGCAATACCTGTCTGATTTCTAACGGGTTGTCCACCATGGCGTTTGCGCTGCCCGGGGCGCTCGGTGTCAAGCTGGCCCGCCCGGAGGCGAAGGTGCTCGCCGTGGTCGGCGACGGCGCGTTTCTGATGAACTCCCAGGAGATCGAGACCGCGGTCCGCGAGAAGATCCCGCTGGTGGTGCTGATCTGGGAGGACGGCGGCTATGGGCTCATCGAGTGGAAGATGGACCTCGAACTCGGCGAACACCACTACGTCTCGTTCGGCAACCCCGACATCGTGGCGTACGCGCAAAGCTTTGGCGCCAAGGGCTATCGGATCACCAGCGCCGAGGAGCTGTTGCCGACACTGCGGACCGCCCTGGCCGATGACGCGGTGTCGCTGATCTCCTGCCCGGTCGACTATTCGGAGAACATCCGGTTGACCGACCGGCTCGGCCACCTCGACGAGACGCTGTAAACCGGCTCGGTGACCGGTGCGCCGGTGTAGGGTTTGCCCGTGTTCGAATCTGCATTTGCTGACACGCCGGGCCCCTGGCGGCAACGGTTTGAGTTTTTCCACGCCTACGGGCTGCCGTCGTCGTCGCCGCAGGCGCGGGCGGCGTTCAAGGAGTTGCCGTTCGGCACCCGGATGCGCCTGAACTCGAACTTTCTGGCGTTCTTATTCGGCCCGTTCTACTTTTTCGCCAAAGGCATGTGGCGCAAGGGGGTTAGCCTGCTCGTCGCGGCCATCGCCGTCGGGGTGGTGATGACCGTCCTGGACGTGCCCGATGGGATTGATCGCGGGGTCGCCGCCGGGTTCGGCGCCGCGGCGATGGTGACCGCCAACTACGCCTACTACCTGCACGTCGTGCAGCACAGCCGATCCTGGAATCTCTTCGAAGGGTTCAGTCGCGCGCGGCGCGCGCGAACTAGCGGCGCCGCGCCTGGGCGCCACCGACGCGACCACCGCCGCGACCGAAATCAGCGCCAGCAGCTGCACACCCGCGGAATGCCCGATATAGCCGTCCACCGACCGCCACGGATAGCGGGACAGCGCCGCCCCGGCCAGGGTCAGCCCACCGGCGCTCAACCCGAGCAGCGCGGTGTCGCGCAGCTGCCCGCGATTGCGCAGGCCGTAACCCACCCCGAGCACCACGCCGAACACCACGACACCGGCGGCCCGGCCGAGTCACCGCGCCGCGCCCAGCACCGCGAGCAGCGTCGCCAGCGTCCCGGCGTCCAGGGCGCGCCGGTTCCCCGGGCGCACCGGCGCGGGCCGCCACACGCCAGCAGCGCCAGCAACGGCAGCAGCGCCAGCCCGCCGGCCAGCCCGATCCGGTAAGCGGTGTTGGAGGCGAAGGTCAGCGTGACGGTGCCGTCGTCCCGGCCGGCACCACCAGCCCTGCTGCCAGCCGTTGACCGCGACCGGGTCAGCCGGGTGCCGTCGGCGCTGCGCGCCACCCAGACGGGGTTGATGCTCTCCGGCACCAC
>PPEA01000595.1 GCA_002967005.1 Mycobacterium talmoniae | reverse complement strand
GGGCGGATCAGCAGGGCGCCCAGCGCGAGTAGGCCCGCGGGTGCCGCGCCCCGGCGACCGCACCGGTGACGACTCAGACGCAGTGCGTCCCTGCGGGTCAGCGATTTCACCAGCGCATCATGCCAAGCCGACGCGGGCCGCGGGTCTCGGTGCGCCACACGATCCGGCCACAGCCCGATAACGGCCGCGTCCGCCGGCGAGCAGACGCAGATTCGCACGATTCGGGGGCCCGGGAGTGCGAATCTGCGTCTGCTCGCACAGCCGCGCGGGCCGCGGGCCGCGTCCGCGGCTGTGCGCCGACGGTCCCGGAAGTGACCGCCGTCACGTTGGTACAAAGTGCAAAATATGTAACACTGTTCCGCATGACGGAGCTTGCGGAAACCACGCCGGACACCGACGCCCTGCCGCTGGGCCCGCAGTCGCTGGTGTGGCGGTACTTCGGGGACAACCGGATGTTTTTGATCGGCCCGCGCCCGGCGGTGCTGCAGAACATGCTGGCCGAGCTCGGCCAGGGCGTGCTCGATCACTCGGTGTTCTTTTCCGACACCGCCGCACGGGTCAAGCGGTCGCTGCCGCCGATCTTCATGACCGTCTACGGCTCCGAGTGCGACAACACCGGCCAGCGGGTACGCGACTTCCACCACAACATCAAGGGCGAGATGCCCGACGGCGGCCGCTACCACGCGCTGGACCCCGACACCTACTTCTGGGCGCACGCCACCTTCGTCGACCAGGTGCTGTACTTCGCCGACACCTTCGTCAAGCGGCTGACCCGCGCCGAAAAGGAGCAGATCTACGCCGAATCCAAGACCTGGTATCGCCGCTACGGCGTCAGCGACCGGCCGATGCCGGCCGACTACGCCGCGTTCGAAACCTACTGGAACCGGATGCTCGACGAGGTCGTCGTCCCGCACAAGACCGCGCAATACGGCGTCGGGTACGTCACCAAGGGATTCCCCTGTCCCAAAGGGGTGTCCCCGGCGCTGTGGCGGGTGGTGTCGCTGGTGTTCAACCCGGTCGCGGCGTTTTTGACCACCGGTGGGATGCCGCCGAACACCCGCGCCCTGCTGGGGCTGCCGTGGAGCGACCGACAGGACCGCCGCTACCGGCGCTTCGCCGCGGTGTGCCGGTCCCGGCCGGTCAACTGGATGTGGGATCATCTGCCGATGCGGCTGCGTTACAACAAGTTCGCCTGTGCCGGCTACGCCCGGGGCTGACCCCGCCACCACGGCCATCCTCGACGCCGCGGTCGTCGAGTTCGAACGGCACGGCTTCCGCCGGGTCGCGCTCGACGACGTCGCCCGGCGCGCCCGGGTCAGCCGCACCACCATCTACCGCCGGTTCGCCGGCCGCGACGAACTGGTCGCCGCGGTCATCGACCGGGAGAACGCGGTGCTGTTCGCCGACATCGCCGCCGAGCTGAAAAACGCCGGGCGGCAGTCGAACTACTACGTCGAGGCGTTCACCGTCGCGATTATGCGGTTCCGCCGGCACCGGGTGCTGGACCGGATGATCACCGATGAACCGGCGCTGGCGCTGGACCTGGCCAAGCAGCACTACGGCGCGATCGTCGAGCGGATGGCCGACGCGCTGCGGGTGATCTTTCCGGCCGGGTTCGCCGAACGCATCGGCGCGCAGGCCGTCACCGAACTGGCCGACACCATCCTGCGGTACGCGGCGATGGCGCTGCTGCTGCCGACCCGGGAGCCACTGGAGTCCGCCGACGACATCCGCGCGTTCGCCACCGCGCATTTTCTGCCCAGCCTGCCCGCGGCGCTGCGCGCGGTTCCGGTGTAAGCATTCCCGGTCGCGGCCACGAATAACGGTGCTAGCGTCCCGTCATGTCGCGCACGCGAGGCCGCACCGAGGCCCAGCGCCGCAGCGCGCCCACCACTTTGAACCAGGGGCTGTCGCAGCGCCAGCTCAACATGATCGCCATCGGCGGGGTGATCGGCGCCGGGCTGTTCGTCGGGTCCGGGGTGGTGATCGCGGCCACCGGGCCCGCCGCGATCCTGACCTACGCGATCTGCGGCGCGCTGATCATCCTGGTGATGCGGATGCTGGGCGAGATGGCGACCGCGAACCCGTCGACCGGATCGTTCGCCGACTACGCCCGCGACGCGCTGGGCGGCTGGGCGGGCTTCTCGGTCGGCTGGCTGTACTGGTACTTCTGGGTCATCGTGGTCGGCTTCGAGGCCGTCGCCGGCGCCAAGGTGCTGACCTACTGGTTCAACGCGCCGCTGTGGGCGCTGTCGCTGCTCCTGATGGCGACCATGACCGCGACCAACCTGTTCTCGGTGGCGTCCTTCGGCGAGTTCGAATTCTGGTTCGCCGGCATCAAAGTCGCGACGATCTTGGCGTTCCTGGGCCTGGGCAGCTGTTTCGTGCTGGGCATCTGGCCGGGCGGCCACGCCGATTTTCACCACCTCACCGGCCACGGCGGGTTCTTTCCGCACGGCATCGGGGCGGTGGCGGCCGCCATCGTGGTCGCGATCTTCTCCATGGTCGGCGCCGAGGTGGCCACGATCGCGGCCGCCGAAACCGCCGACCCGCCGCGCGCCGTACAACGCGCCACCAACACCGTGGTGGCCCGCATCGCGATCTTCTTCGTCGGATCGGTGTTTTTGCTCGTGGTGATATTGCCGTGGAACTCAGCCGAACTCGGCACCTCGCCCTATGTCGCCGCGTTCAAGGCGATGGGCATTCCCGGGGCCGATCACCTGATGAACGCGGTGGTGCTGACCGCGGTGCTGTCCTGCCTGAACTCCGGCCTGTACACCGCGTCGCGGATGCTGTTCGTGCTGGCCGCCCGGCGTGAGGCGCCCGCCCAGCTGGTCGCGGTCAGCGCGCGCGGGGTGCCGCACGTGGCGATCCTGGCCTCCTCGGTGGTGGGCTTCGGCTGCGTGATCGTCGCGTGGATCGCGCCGAACACCGTGTTCAGCTTCCTGCTCAACTCGTCGGGCGCGGTGATCCTGTTCGTCTACCTGCTGATCGCGCTGTCCCAGATCGTGCTGCGCCGACGCACCCCCGCGGCGGCTCTGCGGGTCAAGATGTGGTGGTTTCCCGGACTGTCGCTGCTCACCGCGGCCGGCATCGTCGGGGTGCTGGTGCAGATGGCCTTCGACCGCACCGCCCGCACCCAGCTGTGGCTGAGCCTGCTGTCCTGGGCCGTGGTGCTGGTGCTGTATGTCGTGGGTCTGCGGTGGCGCGGGCGGGCGCCGACACCCGAGGTGGCACCGACCGGCACCGCCGGGCGGGTGCTGGTGCTGGCCAACCAAACCCTGTCGGGCGCTGAGCTATTCGCGGAGCTGCGGCGCGTCGACGCCGAGCGGCACGCCGAATACTTTCTTTGCGTGCCGGCCAACCCGATCGACACCGGGCGAGCCGAGCACACCGGCCCGCTCTATGTCGCCGACGCGACCGTGGCCGCGGCCCAGCAGCGGCT
>PPEA01000594.1 GCA_002967005.1 Mycobacterium talmoniae | reverse complement strand
CGCCGCACATCGTGGTGGGTCGCATCCAGCCGGTGCCCGGCCAAGGTGTGGTCCGGGCGAACCTGTTCATCCCGTCGCCAGCGTCAAGGACCCGACGTTGTCGCACTGGCCGCCGTTCGACGACAACGCCGGCGACAACCGGGGCTTCGACCCGGCGGCCGGCCCGGAACGCGCCCGGGTGTCGGTGGACGTCGACTACGAGAACGGCCTGGTGGTGGTGCGGCAGAACCCGTCGGTCAACCTGACCACCGGGCAGGTCCGGGCCGGCACCCCGACGGTGAAGGTGGCGCAGCGTCGCGACGGCTCGGTGTACCTGCGCTATGCGGCGGCCGACCCGTTCTCACCCGGCGGGGAGACCCTGGCCAAAAACACGCTCTGCGTGGAGGGGGAGTTGGTGGTGCAACCCGGCGCCGCCACCCCACGCATCGGTGGGGTGGTCACCGCCTTCCCGGCGCTAGAGGTCTACAACGACCGGGCGGCGGCCCCCGGCGGGGTGCCGACCACCGCGACGCTGGGCCAGATGTGGCCGGCCAACACCGGCCAATGGGGTCCGATGCTGGGCTTGCCGTTCACCCGCAGCGTCGGCGACCCACGGCTGCTGGCCGACTTCGTCACCGTCGCGACCGGCGCCACGTATCCGCTACCCACCCCGCTGGGCCCGCCCGCGCATCCCCCGGCCGTGGTGATGGTCAAGTAGGTCCGCCGAGCAGACACAAAAGCCCCCTCCCGGGCGCCAAAATGGGTACTTTTGCGTCTGCTCGCGCTAGAGGCTGCCCGCGCTAGACGGCGACCCGGTCGCGGCCCGGCCGAACACCATCGCCTCCTCGATGCGGTCGAACCGGTAGTCGATCGCGTCGGCGAAGTAGTTCTGCCGCACATTCCACGGCCGCCGGGTGCCCGACTTCGGCAGCGCATGCAACGCGCGCTGCACATAGCCGGCCTGGATGTCCCAGGCCGGCTTCTCCGGCATCGGCTCGCCGCCCAGATGCGGGTAGGCGTGCGTGTAGCCGCGGGTCCGCATGTAGGCCAACAGTTTTGCGGTGGCCCGGGCGGTCATGTCGGCGCGCAGCGTCCACGAGGCGTTGGTGTAGCCCACGCACCAGAACAGGTTGGGCACGTCTTCGAGCATGTGCGCCTTGTAGACGAACCGCTCCTGCGGCTTGATCTCGGTGCCGTCCAAGCTGATTCGCACCCCGCCCAGCGCCTGCAGCTGCAGGCCGGTGGCGGTGACGATCACGTCGGCGCCAGGTGCGCCCCGGAGCGCAGCGCGATGCCGGTGGCGTCGAAGTGGTCGATGTGGTCGGTGACCACCGCGGCGCGGCCGTCGC
>PPEA01000593.1 GCA_002967005.1 Mycobacterium talmoniae | reverse complement strand
CCAACGGACATCGGGCGGTCACCGACCCCGGTGCGCTGCGCGACCTGGCGGCATCGCTGGCCGAGGGGATCGCCGAGCACCGGGCGACGCTGTCGCGCCGGCTGGATACCCCGGTGGTGGTGCAATTCGACGAGCCGTCGCTGCCGCGGCGGTGGCCGGTCGCTGGCCGGGGTGACCGCCTTGACCCCGGTGCCGCCGGTGGACGCGGCCGGTGGCCAGCGGGCTGCTCGACGGGTGTGTGCACGCCGGCGGCACCGACGTCCTGGTGCATTCCTGCGCCCCCGATCTGCCGTGGAAACTGTTGCAGCAGAGTGCCGTTGGTGCGGTGGCGGTGGATGCGACGAGCTTGCGGCCCGCCGATCTCGACGGGATCGCCGAGTTCGTCGACTCCGGACGCACCGTCGTGCTGGGCGTGCTGGCCACGACCGCGCCGGCGCGCACCCCGTCGGTCGAACAGGTCGCCCAGGCGGTGGCCGCGGTGACCGACCGGATCGGGTTTCCCCGCGCGGTGTTGGCCGACCGCATCGGGCTCACCCCGGCCTGCGGCCTGGCCGGGGCCACCCCGGGCTGGGCGCGCACCGCAATCGAGCTGGTGTGCAAGGCTGCCGAGGCCATCGCCGCCGACGTCGACGCGGTGTGAGAAAGCCCACCGGCGGCCGGTTAGATTGAGGCCATGATGACGCGAGGCTGGCGGGTCGCTTGGATCCTCGGATGTGTGGGTCTCCTGATCGTGGGCTGCGGGGGTGCTGCGGGGCACGGATCGTCGGCCGCGCATTCCAAATCGGGCGGGGCGAATTCCGCGACCGGCGGGGATCCCAAGGAAACGCTGTTGGCCGCGCTGAAGAAGATGGACGGTCTCGACACCTACCAGGCCGAGCTGTCGATGCCGAACATGGACCTGGGCGGCGGGAGTCAAATGACGACCTCGAGCCACATGGAGGTCTCGGTCAAGGACAACGTCATCTATCAGGTGATGGAGATCAGCGGCGGGCCGATCGGGCCGACCAAACAGGAATCGTTGCTGCGCGGCTCGGAATACCTGGTGCGCGGGGGCATCTACAATCAGGCGTTCGGCGAATCCGATCCGTCGGTGACCGCCGACACCTGGTTCCGCGCCCCCGGCGGCGGTCAGGGCGGCACCATGGTCGTCTCGATGTACTTCGCGCCCGCGGCCCAGGCGATCACCACGGTCTCCGACCAGGGCAGCCAGACCGTGCGCGGCACCGAGGTCACCGTCTACCGCGCCGAGTTGGATCCCGCGAAGTTCCGCTCGGCGCTGTCGTCGGAGAACATCCCGGGTGGGATCCCCGCCGATAAGATCCCGCTGCCGACCACGATTGATTACGGCGTCGGCGCCGATGGTTACGTCCACAGCGTCGCGCTCGCGCTCGGTGATGCCGCGCCGCGCACCACATTTGAGCTGCACGACTACAACACGCCGTTGAACCTGCCCAATCCGACCCACGTCGCGGACCTGCCGACGAGCTGACCCGGCGCGGCCGTCGAGCCTGCGGTGGCGGCATCGAGTCTGCGGTGGTGGCATCGAGTCTGCGGTGAGGGCATCGAGCCTGCGGTGAGGGCATCGAGTCTGCGGTGAGGGCACCGACCCTGCGGTGAGGCCGTGTTTTCGCGCTGATACTGGGCCTGAGCGCAGGTTCGGTGCCGTGAGCGCAGGCTCGGCGCCCTGGACGCAGGCTCGATGCCGTCACTGCAGACTCGGTGCCGTGAGCGCAGACTCGACGCCCTCACCGCAGGTTCGGTGCCATACGCACAGGTTCGATACCCGCCGCAGCGTTGAGATTGCGCCCCGGGGCTGTGCACTAGCGGCTGGGCGCAACCCCGAGCGCCGTCGCTACGCGGCAACCGCCGCGCCACCCACTTAGCGCAACCAAAAGGTTGCGCATCTACCGGAAGCGTGTTGTACTGATAAGCAACCAGGAGGTTGCGTATGAGTACCGATCGGATCGAGAAGCGGGTGGTGTTGCGGGCGCCGCTGGACCGCGTGTGGCGCGCGATCAGCGACGCGGAACAGTTCGGACGGTGGTTCGGTGTCCGGTTCGACGGGCCCTTCGTCGCCGGCACATCGGTGACCGGCACGATCACCCCGACCAGCGTCGACGCGGAGGTCGCCAAGCTTCAGCAGCCGCATGCCGGGAATCGGAGCACCTGGCAGATCGTGGCGCTGGAGGAGCCGCGGCGATTCGCCTACCGCTGGCACCCGTGCGCGGGCGAGCCGGACTTCGACGACGAGCCGACCACGCTGGTGGAATTCACCCTGGCCGAAACACCCGACGGGGTGCTGCTCACCATCACCGAATCCGGGTTCGACGCGCTGCCCGAACCCCGTCGATCGTCCGCCTTCGAGGCCAACAGCGGCGGCTGGGCCCACCAGGTCGAGCTGGTGGCCAAGTACCTGGCATCGGGGCAGCGAGTGTGACGGCGACGCTGGAACCGGCCCCGCTCTTCGATGCGCTCGGGGACCCGAACCGGCTGCGTATCGTGAGCCGGCTGTGTGACGGCGGCCCCTGCTCGACATCCCAAGTCACCCAGGCGATTTCGGTGAGCCGCCAGGCCGCCACCAAGCACCTGCAGCTGATGGAGGCGGTCGGCCTGGTCAGCAGCCACCGCCGTGGCCGCGAGCGCATCTGGACCGTGCAGACTCGGCAACTCGCCGAGGCCAGCGACTACCTCACCGGGTTGTCGCGACGGTGGGACGCCGCGATCGACCGGCTGCGCGCGTACGTCGAGGACTGACGCACGCGGGCATACCCCGCGGCCCGTCGGCGTCCAGCGATAACCTGCGGAGGTGAGCACCTCAGAGGCGGACAGCGTCGCACCGCAGATCCGACGGCAGTGGCAGGAACTGGCCGACGAGGTCCGCGAGCACCAGTTCCGCTACTACGTGCGCGATGCGCCGATCATCTCCGACGGCGAATTCGACGAGCTGCTGCGTCGGCTGCAGACCCTCGAGGACGAGCACCCCGAACTGCGCACCCCCGATTCGCCGACCCAGCTGGTCGGCGGCGCCGGGTTCGCCACCGATTTCGCCGAGGCCGCCCACCTGGAACGGATGCTGAGCCTGGACAACGTGTTCAGCGCCGACGAACTCACCGCCTGGGCGGCGCGGATCGCCGACGAGGTGGGCGCCGACGCGCACTATCTGTGCGAGCTCAAGATCGACGGCGTCGCGCTGTCGCTGGTGTACCGCGACGGTCGGCTCACCCGGGCCGCCACCCGCGGCGACGGCCGCACCGGTGAGGACGTCACGCTCAACGCCCGCACCATCGACGACATCCCGGAGCGGCTGACCCCCAGCGACGACTACCCGATCCCGGCCGTGCTGGAGGTGCGCGGCGAGGTGTTCTTCCGGCTGGCCGACTTCGAGGCGCTCAACGCCAGCCTGGTCGAGGACGGCAAACCCCCGTTCGCCAACCCCCGCAACAGCGCCGCCGGGTCGCTGCGGCAAAAGAACCCCGCGGTGACCGCGCGCCGGCGGCTGCGGATGATCTGCCACGGCGTCGGGCACACCGAAGGGTTCCGGCCGAGCACGTTGCACGACGCGTATCTGGCGCTGAAGGCGTGGGGTTTGCCGGTCTCCGAGCACACCACCCAGGTCGATTCCATGGCCGCCGTCCAGCAGCGCATCGACTACTGGGCCGAGCACCGCCACGACGTGATCCACGAGATCGACGGTGTGGTGGTCAAAGTCGACGAGATCGCGCTGCAGCGTCGGCTGGGCTCCACCTCGCGGGCGCCGCGCTGGGCGGTGGCCTACAAGTACCCGCCCGAGGAGGCCACCACCAAGCTGCTCGACATCCGGGTCAACGTCGGGCGCACCGGCCGGGTCACCCCGTTCGCCTACATGACTCCGGTCAAGGTGGCCGGGTCGACGGTGGGCCTGGCCACCTTGCACAACGCCGCGGAGGTCAAACGCAAGGGCGTGCTGATCGGCGACACCGTGGTGATCCGCAAGGCCGGCGACGTGATTCCGGAGGTGCTGGGGCCGGTGGTCGACCTGCGCGACGGCTCCGAGCGCGAATTCGTCATGCCCACCCACTGCCCGGAATGCGGTGCCACCCTCGCCCCGGCCAAGGAGGGCGACGTCGACATCCGCTGCCCCAACTCGCGGTCGTGCCCCGCGCAGCTGCGGGAGCGGGTATTTCACGTCGCCGGCCGCGGCGCCTTCGACATCGAGGCGCTGGGGTATGAGGCGGCCACCGCGCTGCTGGCCGCCGGGGTCATCACCGACGAGGGCGACCTGTTCACCCTCACCGAGGACGACCTGCTGCGCACCGACCTGTTCACCACCAACAAGGGGGTGGTGTCGGCCAACGGCAAACGGCTGCTGGCCAACCTCGACAAGGCCAAGGGCCAGCCGCTGTGGCGGGTGCTGGTGGCGCTGTCCATCCGCCACGTCGGCCCGACCGCCGCCCGCGCGTTGGCCGGCGAGTTCGGCAGCCTGGACGCCATTACCGAGGCCTCCACCGAGCAACTGGCCGCCGTCGAGGGGGTGGGGCCCACCATCGCCGCCGCGGTCACCGAATGGTTCACCGTCGACTGGCACCGCGCCATCGTCGACAAGTGGCGGGCCGCCGGGGTGCGGATGGCCGACGAACGCGACACCCGCATCGAACGCACCCTCGAGGGGATGTCCATCGTGGTCACCGGCTCGCTGACCGGGTTTTCCCGCGACGACGCCAAAGAGGCGATCGTGGCCCGCGGCGGCAAGGCCGCCGGTTCGGTGTCGAAAAAGACCGCCTACCTGGTCGCCGGGGATGCGCCCGGCTCCAAATACGACAAGGCCGTCGAACTGGGGGTGCCGATTTTGGACGAGGACGGTTTCCGCAAGTTGCTGGCCGAGGGGCCGCCGCAAGACCCGGCGTAACCGGCGGGCGATATTCGCGTCAACCGCAGTCTCAGCTCATGCTTACAATTCTCGTGTTTGTCGACCACAGCGCGCGCGGATGTGCTCCGATTTTCCGGTAGCGGTCCTCCCAACGGGTGCTGCTACAGGAGGTTGCTGTGACCGAAGGGCCGGGTTCGCAATTCGGGGGCAATCCCAACCCCGGTGAGGGTTGGGCCTCGCCCAACGCGCCCTGGTCGGGCGGCCAAGCGCAGCCGGGGCAGCCGGCCGCCGGATACCCGTACGGGGGTGGGTATGAGCCCGCCTACCAGCAGCCGGTGTGGTCGCCGACGGGCGGCCCGCAGCCCTACGGTGAGCTGGGCGTCCCGCCGCAGCCGCCGCGCAACCGTAAGCCGCTGATCATCTGGGGCTCGGTGGGCGGCGCGGTCTTGCTGGTGATCATTGTGGTGATCTCGGTCGTGGCGTTCAGCGGCGGCAGCGACAGCGGCACCGCGGGCGAGGTGGTGAAGGCCTATCTCGAAGCGTTGGCCAAAGGCGACGCCGACAAGGCGCTGTCCTACAGCACTGACCAACCCGCATCGAAAGAGCTGCTGACCGACGAGATTCTGCAGAAGCAGATCGACAAGTGGCCCATCACCGACATCAAGATCCTCGGTGACGACGCCACCTACGGCTACGGCCGCGTGCACGTGTCGGCGAAGTTCGGGGATCAAACCTCCGACGAAACCATCTCGGTGAAGAAATCGAACAAAAAGTGGCGGCTGGAGCACGCGGCGATCAAGCTCGACACCAGCCGCAGTTCGGTCAACAACGAAGCGATGAAGACCCTGACGGCGTTTGGCAAGTCGCTGTCCGAATCCCCGGTCTACGTCTTCCCCGGCTGGGTCGACCTGGGCAGCGAGAACCCCAACCTGACCGTCAACGTGAAAAAGCCGCTGCTGCTCAACGACCTGGGCCTGTCCGGCGAGGCCTACCTCGACATCGACTTCGCGGTCAGCGACAAGGGCAACAAGGCCATCTCGTCGGCGATCATGACGGCGCTGCAAAAATGCACCGCCAGCAACCAGCTGTCGCCGCCGGACTGCCCGCAGCGGGTCTACAAGTACGAGCTGGTCGACGGCACCGCCGCCTGGGGCACGCCGGACATCAGCGGCCTGAAGCTGGAGGCCTCCGGCTACGACCTGCAGGCCAGGATCAACGGTCAAATCGTGTTTCCGCTGACCGCGCGCACCCGCAGCGGCGACACCTGGAACGGCACCGTCACCCAGCCGATCTACGGCAAGGCCGACCTGTCCAAGGACCCGCCGACGGTGGACCTGAGCTGATCGCTCAGCCCAGCAGGGTCGCGACAATGCCGGCCAGATAGCCCAGCCGCGCGACCTCCGAGGGCCGAAACCCCGGCCCGCCCGGACGGCCCAGCAGCACCGCGGTGTGCGGATCGCCCAGCGGCGCGGCGGCCAACGCGGTGTCCATCTCCCGCCACACCGACGGCACCCCAGTCGGCGGTGCCGTCCAAACGCCCTCG
>PPEA01000592.1 GCA_002967005.1 Mycobacterium talmoniae | reverse complement strand
CCTGGCCACGCCGTCCCACCAGCCCGGGGTGGGGTGCCCCGGCCCGGCCGGACCGGTGATTGTGCGAATCCCCGGTCAGGGCGTGCAGCACCACCACCACGTTGTCGCGGGTCGGCGACAGTTCCCCCCAGCGCTGCACCGCGATACACACGTCGTCGATCACCGCGCCGTTTTCCAGGCGCAGTGGGCCGATGTCGACCACGCCGATCTCGCCCTCGGTGGGCAGGGTCTGCGTCGGCGCGTCGGAGATCGTCACGTCAGGCTCCTCACACCGCCGCCGCGGCCTGCGGGTCCAGGGCGGCAGCCGCGGCGAAACCGCGCTGCAGGTCGGCCAGGAATGTCGTCGATGCCCTCGATGCCGACGGCCAGCCGCACCAGGCCGGGGGTGACCCCGGCGGCCAGCCGCTCGTCGGGGCTGAGCTGGGCGTGGGTGGTTGACGCCGGGTGGATCACCAGCGAGCGGACGTCGCCGATGTTGGCGACATGGCTGTGCAGCGTCAGCGCGTTGACGAACGCCTTGCCGGCCTCCACCCCGCCGGCCAGCTCGAACGCCAGCACCGCGCCGGTTCCCTTGGGCGCCAGCTTGGTTGCCCGCTCGTACCACGGTGAGCTGGGCAGCCCGGCGTAGTTGACCGACAGGACGTCGTCGCGGCCGACCAGGAACTCGGCGACCCGCTGCGCGTTGGACACATGCCGCTCAACGCGCAGGCTCAGCGTTTCTAATCCCTGGGCGACCAAAAATGCGTTGAACGGGGAGGCCGCCGACCCGTAGTCGCGCAGCAGCTGCACCCGGGCTTTGACGGCGAACGCCGGGGGCCCCAGCTCGGCGTACACCACGCCGTTGTAGCTGGGGTCGGGGGTGGTGAAGCCGGGGTGGCGGCCCTGCGTCCAGTCGAAGGTGCCGCCGTCGACGAGCACGCCGGCGATCGCCGAGCCGTGACCGCCCAGGTACTTGGTGGCGGAGTGGATCACGATGTCGGCGCCCTGGCTGATCGGCTGGATCAGGTACGGGGTGGCCACGGTGTTGTCCACGATCAGCGGGATCCCGTGGTCGTGGGCGACGCCGGACACCCCGGGGGTGTCGAGGATGTCGATCTTCGGGTTGGAGATGGTCTCGGCGAAAAACGCCTTGGTGTTGTCCCGGACGGCTTTCCGCCAGGAGTCCAGGTTGTCGGGGTCGTCGACGAACGTGAACTCGATGCCGATTTTTTCCAGCGAGTGGCGGAACAGGTTGTAGGTGCCGCCGTAGAGTCGCGGGCTGGCCACGATGTGGTCGCCGGCGCCGGCCAGGTTCAGGATGGCGAAGGTGCTGGCCGCCTGCCCGGCCGACAGGAACAGCGCGGCCACCCCGCCCTCCAGCGCGGCGATGCGCTGCTCGACGACATCGGTGGTCGGGTTCATGATCCGGGTGTAGATGTTGCCCGGCACCTCCAGGCCGAACAGCGCGGCGGCGTGGTCGGTGTCGTCGAAGGTGAACGAGGTGGTCTGGTAGATCGGCAGGGCGCGGGCATTGGTGGCCGGGTCAGGGCGTTGTCCGGCGTGGACCTGCTTGGTCTCGAACGACCAATGCGCGGTCGGGTCGGTTTCGGAGCTCCCGGTGTCAGCGCTCATATGACGTGCTTTCTGCTCTCAGGACGATCGGGTATCGGATGCCGGCGCACCCGCGGCAGCCCGGCGTCGGGAGGGACGTCGACGGGCAAGCCACGGGATCAGCGGCTAAGGCACATGCTGGCCAGCCCGCAATGGGCACGCATCAGGTTCCCCTGTCTACTCGGGGGGCCCGTCATGGCGGACCCGCGCTTGCCGCGTAGCCGGTGGCGGCTACTCAACCTGGTCATCACCCGGGGCACCCCACCGCGGTTGGAGGGTTGCCGGCCAGCAAGCCGGGGCTTGACGCTGGCGCTCATGACCGCTTTGCAGCTTATCGCACGACGCGAACGCGTCGCCACCTGTGGGGCGCGGGGTGTCGAGTCTGCGTCCACGGCATCGAGCCTGCGTCCAGGGCATCGAGCCTGCGTCCACGGCGCCGAGTCTGCGTCCACGGCATCGAGTCTGCGTTCAGGGTGTCGAGCCTGCGTCCAGGGCATCGAGCCTGCGCTCAGGGCGTCGAGCCTGCGTCTACGGCGCCGACCCTGCGCTCAGGCCCACTGTCGGCGCGAAAACACGGCCTCACCGCAGTCTCGGTGCCGCCACCGCAGTCTCGGTGCCGTCACCGCAGTCTCGGTGCCGTCACCGCAGTCTCGGTGCCCTAACTGCAGTCTCGGTGCCCTCACCGCAGACTCG
>PPEA01000591.1 GCA_002967005.1 Mycobacterium talmoniae | reverse complement strand
GCCAGGGTGGCCGGCGCGGCGAAATCGGCGAACCACACGTAGAACCGCTCGACGCCGGCGTCGACCAGCCCGGTGAAGTAGTCGACCAGTTCGGCGGCGGCCCCGCACACCAGCCCGGAGCCCAGGTGGCCGAAGCGGCGCGCGCTGACCTCGCGCACGGAAACCGGATCGGCGCCGGCGCCGACGAAGCCCACCATCTGCTGCACCGACACCCGGGCGGGCGCGGCCGCCGGCGCCAGCCGGGGCAGTTTGTCGACGTGGTTGCAGGGCAGATTCCACCACTGGGCGTGGCGGCGCACCAGCGCCATCATCTTCGGGCCGGTGCCACCCAGCACCAGCGGGATCGGGTGCGCCGGCAGTGGCGCCTGCGCGGGTTCACCGCCGCGTCCCCAATACTGCGCGATCAGCTCCAGGTGTCGTTCGAGTTGCTTCACCCGGGCTACCGGGTCCTGCTGGCCCACTTCGAATCTGGTGAACTCCGCGGGCCAGGAGCCGGCCCCGAGGCCGAGTTCGAAGCGGCCCCCGGAGGCCGCCGACAAGGTGACGGCCTGTTTGGCCAGCACCGCCGGGTGCCGGAAGGCGTCGCACAACACCAGGTGCCCGATCGTCAGCCGGTCGGTCTTAGCGGCCACCCAGCTGGCGATACCCATTGCCTCCCAGATGTTTTCCGCCGGCTGACCCGGGGCTTCCAGGTGGTCGATGAACGCGACCCCGTCGAATCCGCTGGCCTCGGCGTGCTGGGCGCGGGTGACGAGGTCGGCGACCGGCAGCCGCACCTGCGGCAGGAACAGAAACCATTCGGGCATAGCCGATCACCCTACGCCCCCCGTGTACCCCTAGTTTGCTATTTTTGCTATGTTAGGGGTCTTATGGAGATAGGGCCGAACAGCGACCAGCTCGCGCTGCGCGACAGCGTCCGCGAGGTGCTGCACGCCGAATGCCCGCCCGAGGTCGCTCGGCAGGCGCTGACCGATCCGGAGCGGTGGCGGCCGCTGTGGAAGACGGTGCGCGAACTGGGCTGGACCGAGCTGGCCGGCCCGGACGGCAGCGACCGCCCGCAGCGGCACATCGCCATGCTCAACGCCGAACGCTCGCCGACGTTCTACCGGTTCGATTCGGCCGAGCAGCTGCGGGTGTGGCGGGCGATGGACGAGGCCGACGAGGCGCCGGTCGTCATCTACCACTCGCACACCGCGACCGAGGCCTACCCGAGCCGCACCGACGTGAGCCTGGCCGCCGAACCCGACGCCCACTACGTGCTGGTGTCCACCCGCGACCCCGACAGCCACGAGCTGCGCAGCTACCGCATCGTCGACGGCGTCGTCACCGAAGAACCCGTCCGCATCGTCGAGAGCTATGAGGAGCCCGCATGAGCGTCACCGTGTCCATCCCCACCATCCTGCGCCCGCACACCGGCGGCGAGAAACGCGTCACCGCCACCGGTGACACGCTGGGCGCGGTGATCACCGACCTGGAGGCCAACTACAGCGGGATCGCGCAGCGGCTGGTCGACGACGGCAAACTGCACCGGTTCGTCAACATCTACGTCAACGACGAGGACGTGCGGTTCTCCGGCGGCCTGGACACCGCGATCGCCGACGGCGACACGGTGACCATCCTGCCCGCCGTGGCGGGTGGCTAGTGGCCCGGTACGACTCGCTGCTGGGCGCCCTCGGCGACACCCCGCTGGTCGGGCTGCCGCGGCTGTCGCCGCGCTGGGACGAGGAACCGCACGCCCGGCTGTGGGCCAAGCTCGAGGACCGCAACCCGACCGGCTCGATCAAGGACCGCCCGGCGCTGCGGATGATCGAGCAGGCCGAGGCCGACGGGGTGCTGACCCCCGGGGCGACGATCCTGGAACCCACCAGCGGCAACACCGGCATCTCGCTGGCGATGGCGGCCCGGCTCAAGGGCTACCGGATGATCTGCGTGATGCCGGAGAACACCTCGATCGAACGCCGGCAGATCCTGGAGCTCTACGGCGCGCGGATCATCTTCTCCCCGGCCGAGGGCGGGTCGAACACCGCGGTCGCGCAGGCCAAGGAGCTGGCCGCCGCCAACCCGGACTGGGTGATGCTCTACCAGTACGGCAACCCGGCCAACACCGACGCGCACTACTACGGCACCGGCCCGGAGCTATTGCGCGACCTGCCCGAGATCACCCACTTCGTCGCCGGGTTGGGCACCACCGGCACCCTGATGGGCACCGGGCGCTACCTGCGCGAGCAGGTGCCCGACGTGCAGATCGTGGCCGCCGAACCCCGCTACGGCGAGGGCGTCTACGCGCTGCGCAACATCGACGAGGGCTTCATCCCCGAGCTGTACGACCCGACGGTGTTGACCACCCGGTATTCGGTGGGCGCCGCCGACGCGGTGCGGCGCACCCGGGAGCTGGTGGCGACCGAGGGCATCTTCGCCGGCATTTCCACCGGGGCGGTGCTGCACGCCGCGTTGGGGCAGGCGAGCAAGGCGATCAAGGCCGGACAGCGCGCCGACATCGCCTTCGTGGTCGCCGACGCGGGCTGGAAATACCTGTCCACCGGGGCCTACGCCGGTAGCCTGGACGACGCCGAAGACGCGCTGGAAGGGCAGCTATGGGCGTGAGCCAGCCGGCGACCCCGGCGTCGTCGCCGACCAAGCCGCCGGCCTGGCAGATCGGCGGGGCGACCATCCTCAGCTTCGTCGCGCTGCTCTACGTCATCGAGCTCGTCGACCAGCTGACCGGCCACCACCTGGATGTCAACGGCATCCGGCCGCTGGAGGCCGACGGGCTGTGGGGCATCCTGTTCGCGCCGCTGCTGCACGCCGACTGGTCGCACCTGATCTCCAACACCTTCCCGCTGCTGGTGCTGGGGTTTTTGATGACGCTGGCCGGGCTGTCCCGGTTCCTGTGGGCCACCGCGATCGTGTGGATTGTCGGCGGGTTCGGCACCTGGCTGATCGGCAACGTCGGCGCCTGCCGGTTCGAATCCGACCACATCGGGGCCTCCGGCCTGATCTTCGGCTACCTGGCGTTTCTGATCGTGTTCGGCTGGCTGATCCGGCGGGTGTGGGACATCATCACCGGGCTGGTGGTGCTGTTCGCCTACGGCGGCATCCTGGTCGGCGCGGTGCCGGTGCTGGACAAGTGCCACGGGGTGTCCTGGCAGGGGCATCTGTGCGGGGCGGCCGCCGGGGTGCTGGCGGCCTACCTGCTGTCCGGGCCGGAACGCAAGGCCCGCGCCCGGAACAAGTCCAGAACGCCCGCGGCATGAGCGCGCGGTTGGCACCCGTCGGGATTTTCGATTCCGGCGTCGGCGGGCTGACCGTGGCCCGGGCGATCATCGACCAGCTGCCCGACGAGGACGTCATCTACGTTGGCGACACCGGCAACGGCCCGTACGGCCCGCTGACCATCCCCGAGATCCGGGCGCACGCCCTGGCCATCGGCGACAACCTGGTCGACCGCGGCGTCAAGGCGCTGGTGATCGCCTGCAACACCGCGTCCTCGGCGTGCCTGCGCGACGCCCGCGAACGCTACGACGTGCCGGTGGTGGAGGTGATCCTGCCGGCGGTGCGGCGCGCGGTGGCCGCCACCCGCAACGGGCGCATCGGGGTGATCGGCACCCAAGCCACCATCACCAGCCACGCCTATCAGGACGCGTTCGCCGCCGCCCGCGACACCCAGATCACCGCGGTGGCCTGCCCGCGGTTCGTCGACTTCGTCGAACGCGGCGTCACCAGCGGCCGCCAAGTGCTGGGCCTGGCCGAGGGCTACCTGGAGCCGCTGCAGCGGGCCGGGGTGGACACCCTGGTGCTGGGCTGCACCCACTACCCGCTGCTGTCCGGGCTGATCCAGTTGGCGATGGGCGAACACGTCACGCTGGTGTCCAGCGCCGAGGAGACCGCCAAGGAACTGCTGCGGGTGCTCACCGAAGCCGACCTGCTGCGCCCGCACGAGACCGCGCCGGCCACCCGGCTGTTCGAGGCCACCGGCGACCCGGAGGCGTTCACCGCGTTGGCGGCGCGTTTTTTGGGTCCGGTCATAACCGGGGTCCAATCCGCCCGCCGTCACGCCGGCGCCCGCGAGTGATTCGCGCGATGAATAGGGCACAAAGCCGCCATGTCTGCGTCATCGCGTCGTTGGGCATGGCACAGTAGTGTCCGTGCGACTCACCGTGCTCGGCTGTTCCGGCAGCGTTGTCGGCCCGGACTCGCCGGCATCGGGGTATCTGCTGCGGGCGCCGGACACGCCGCCGCTGGTGGTCGATTTCGGGGGCGGGGTGTTGGGCACGCTGCAGCGGCACATCGATCCCGGGTCGGTGCACGTGCTGTTGTCGCACCTGCACGCCGACCACTGCCTGGATCTGCCCGGGCTGTTCGTGTGGCGGCGCTATCACCCGTCGCCGCCGGTCGGCAAGGCGTTGATGTACGGCCCCAGCGACACCTGGTCGCGGCTGGGCGCGGCGTCGTCGCCGTACGGCGGCGAGATCGACGACGCCTCCGACATCTTCGACATCCGGCACTGGGTCGACGGTGAACCGGTGACGCTGGGCGCGTTGACGGTGCTGCCGCGCCAGGTGTCGCACCCCACCGAGTCCTACGGGCTGCGGGTCACCGATCCGTCCGGCGCGGCGCTGGTCTACAGCGGCGACACCGGCTACTGCGAGGCGCTGATCGAGCTGGCCCGCGACGCCGACGTATTTTTGTGCGAAGCCTCCTGGACGCATTCCCCGGAGCGGCCGCCGCGGCTGCACATGTCGGGCACCGAGGCCGGGCGCGCCG
>PPEA01000590.1 GCA_002967005.1 Mycobacterium talmoniae | reverse complement strand
GACCCCGGCGGTGGCCGGGGCCGGCCACTCGCAGGGCGTGCTGGCCGTGCAGGCGCTCAAAGCCGCCGGTGCGGCCGACGTGCAGCTGCTGGCCCTGGCCCAGCTGATCGGCGCCGCCGGCACCCTGGTGGCCCGCCGGCGCGGCATCTCGGTGCTCGGTGACCGCCCGCCGATGGTGTCGGTCACCAACGCCGACCCCGAGCGGCTCTACGAACTGCTCGAAGAGTTCGCCCAAGACGTGCGCACCGTGCTGCCGCCGGTGCTGTCCATCCGCAACGGCCGCCGCGCGGTCGTCATCACCGGCACCCCCGAGCAACTGTCCCGCTTCGAGCTGTACTGCGAGCAGATCGCCGAGAAGGAGGCCGCCGACCGCAAGAACAAGGTGCGCGGCGGCGCCGTCTTCGCCCCGGTGTTCGAGCCGGTGGCCGTGGAGGTGGGCTTCCACACCCCGCGGCTGGCCGACGGCATCGACCTGGTCGGCGGCTGGGCCGAGCAGGTGGGCCTGGACGTCGCGCTGGCCCGGGAGATGACCGAGGCCATCCTGGTGCGTCAGGTGGACTGGGTCGACGAGGTCACCGAGCTGCACGACGCGGGGGCCCGCTGGATCCTGGACCTGGGTCCCGGCGACATCCTGACCCGGCTGACCGCGCCGGTGATCCGCGGGCTGGGGATCGGCATCGTGCCGGTGGCCACCCGCGGCGGCCAGCGCAACCTGTTCACCGTCGGCGCGTCCCGGAGGTGGCCCGGCCCTGGACCAGCTACGAGCCGTCGGTGGTGGCGCTGCCCGACGGCCAGGACCAAGCCTCGCCACCAAGTTCACCCGGCTGACCGGCCGGTCGCCGATCCTGCTGGCCGGCATGACCCCCGACCACCGTCGACGCGCACATCGTCGCCGCCGCCGCCAACGCCGGGCACTGGGCCGAGCTGGCCGGCGGCGGCCAGGTCACCGAGGAGATCTTCAACGCCCGCATCGAGGAGCTGACCGGCCTGCTGGAGCCGGGCCGCACCGTGCAGTTCAACACCCTGTTCCTGGACCCGTACCTGTGGAAGCTGCAGGTCGGCGGCAAGCGGCTGGTGCAAAAGGCCCGGCTGTCCGGCGCCCCGATCGACGGGGTGGTGGTCAGCGCCGGCATCCCGGACCTCGAAGAGGCCGTCGAACTCATCGACGAGCTCAACGACATCGGCATCAGCCACGTGGTGTTCAAACCCGGCACGGTCGAACAGATCCGCTCGGTGATCCGCATCGCCGCCGAGGTGCCGACCAAACCGGTCATCATGCACATCGAGGGCGGCCGGGCCGGCGGGCACCACTCCTGGGAGGACCTCGACGACCTGCTGCTGGCCACCTACTCCGAGCTGCGGTCGCGGTCGAACATCACCGTGTGCGTCGGCGGCGGGATCGGCACCCCGGAACGCGCCGCGGAGTACCTGACCGGGCGGTGGGCCCTGGCCTACGGCTTCCCGCTGATGCCGGTCGACGGCATCCTGGTCGGCACCGCGGCGATGGCCACCAAGGAAGCCACCACCTCGCCGTCGGTCAAGCAGATGCTGGTCGAAACCCAGGGCACCGACCAGTGGATCAGCGCCGGAAAAGCCCAGGGCGGCATGGCGTCTTCCCGCAGCCAGCTCGGCGCGGACATCCACGAGATCGACAACACCGCCTCGCGCTGCGGTCGGCTGCTCGACGAGGTCGCCGGCGACGCCGAGGCCGTGGCGGCCCGCCGCGACGAGATCATCGCGGCGATGGCCAACACCGCCAAGCCGTATTTCGGTGACGTCGCCGAGATGACCTACCGGCAGTGGCTGGACCGCTACCTCGAGCTGACCATCGGCGACGGCGATTCCACCGCCGACACCGCCTCACCGGGCAGCCCGTGGCTGGCCGACACCTGGCGGGACCGGTTCGCCTCGATGCTGCAGCGCGCCGAAGCACGTTTGCACGCCGCCGATTTCGGCCCGATCGAGACCCTGTTCGCCGACGCGGCGCTGCTGGAGCGGCCGGCGGACGCGATCGCGCTGCTGCTGCAGCACTACCCGGACGCCGACACCGTGGTGCTGCACCCGGCCGACGTGCCGTTCTTCATCCAGCTGTGCAAGACGCTGGGCAAGCCGGTCAACTTCGTCCCGGTGATCGACAAGGATGTGCGCCGGTGGTGGCGCAGCGACTCGCTGTGGCAGGCCCACGACGCCCGCTACGACGCCGATCAGGTGTGCATCATCCCGGGTACGTCCGCGGTCGCCGGCATCACCCGGGTCGACGAGCCGGTCGGCGAACTGCTGGACCGGTTCGAGCAGGCCGCGATCGACGAGGTGGTCTCCGGTAACGGGCAGCCGCAGCCGGTGACCGCGCGCCGGCAGGGCCGCACCGACGTGACCGGGCCGCTGTCCATCGTGCTGGACGCCCCCGACGTGCTGTGGGCCGGGCGCACCGCGACCAACCCGGTGCACCGCATCGCCGCCCCCGATCAGTGGCAGGTGCACGAAAACCGCACCGCCAGCCACCCGTCCACCGGCGCGCGGCTGGAGCTCGACGGCGAGGACGTGGTGCTGTCCGTGCCGCTGTCGGGCACCTGGATCGACATCCGGCTGACCCTGCCCGCCGTCACCGTCGACGGCGGCACCCCGGTGGTGCGCACCGAGGACGCCGCGGCCGCGATGCGCGCGGTGTGGCGATCGCCGCCGGCGTCGACGGACCCGACGCGCTGCCGCCGGTGACCGACGGTGTCGCCACCGTGACGGTGAACTGGAACCCCGACGCAGGTCGCCG
>PPEA01000059.1 GCA_002967005.1 Mycobacterium talmoniae | reverse complement strand
CCGTCGACGTCGGCGAGCACCGCGCGATCGCGTGGCCGACGGGGTGACCAGCGCGATGTGCCGGCACCGCGAGCGCACGCGTGACCGCGATGTCCTCGGGGTCCACCGACGGCGCGCACAGCAAAAACACCGTCGACGGCGGCGGCTCCTCGACGACTTTGAGCAGCGCGTTGGCCGCGCCCTCGGTGAGCCGGTCGGCGTCCTCGATCACCACGATCTGCCAGCGGCCGGTGCTGGGCCGCCGGGCCGCGGTCTGCACGATCGCCCGCATCTCGTCCACACCGATGGACAGCCCCTCGGGGATGACCCGTCGCACATCGGCGTGGGTGCCGGCCATCGTCGTCGTGCAGACCCGGCACTGCCCGCAGCCCGGAACCTCCGGCGAGGTGCACTGCAGCGCGGCGGCAAAACACAGCGCGGCCACCGAGCGCCCCGACCCCGGCGGGCCGGTCACCAGCCAGGCGTGGGTCATGGTTCCACCGCCCGAGCGGGTGTGAGACGAATCACTACGCGCGGCCCAGGCGGCGGCCAGCAGCTCGGCTTCCACCGACTCCTGGCCCACCAGCCGCGTAAAAACCCCGGACATCACCGGCAACAGTAATCCGCGTGCCCGACGCCGCCGAGGATCGGCGGTTGTGCTGCGGGTTTTAAGCTACGTTTTGGTCGGCGCCGACCGATACGGTGGGCTGGTGAACACGACCGCAGCACTGCCCGGACGGATCAGCGCATTCGTCCGCTGGCTGGCGCGCACCCCGTGGCCGGTGTTCACGCTGAGCATGCTGCAAGCCGACATCATCGGCGGCCTGTTCGTGCTCGGCTTCCTGCGTTTCGGGCTGCCGCCCGAGGACCGCATCGAGTTGCAGGATCTGCCCCGCACGAACTTGGCGATCTTCGTGACCGCGATCGCGCTGCTGTTCCTCACCGGGGTTTCGGTGAGCGTGCGGCTGCTGGTGCCGGTGTTCCGCTGGCAACGCCGCGACAGCCTGCTCACCGACACCGATCCGGCGACCACCGAGCTGGCCCGCTCCCGGGCGCTGCGGATGCCGTTCTACCGCACGCTGATCAGCCTGGGGTACTGGTCGGTCGGCGGCATCGTGTTCACCGGCGCCACCTGGCCGGTGGCCAAGCACGCGGTGCCGGTGGTCGCGGTCGCCACCGCGCTGGGTGCGGCCGCGACCGCGATCATCGGCTACCTGCAGTCCGAGCGGGTGCTGCGGCCGGTGGCCGTGTCCGCGCTGCGCGCCGGCCTGCCGGAGAATGTGCAAGCGCCCGGCGTCATGTGGCGTCAACTGCTGACCTGGACGCTGTCCACCGGGGTGCCGCTGCTGGCGATCGTGTTGGCCGTGGTGGCCGACAAGACCGCGCTGCTGCAAGCCTCCCCGGAGAAGCTGTTCACCCCGATCCTGTTGATGGCGCTGGTCGCGTTGGCCATCGGGTTGGCCAGCACCGTGTTGGTGGCCATGTCGATCGCCGACCCGCTGCGCCAGCTGCGCTGGGCGCTCGGTGAGGTGCAGCGCGGTAACTACAACGCGCACATGCAGATCTACGACGCCAGCGAGCTGGGCCTGCTGCAGGCCGGCTTCAACGACATGGTGCGCGACCTGGCCGAGCGGCAGCGGCTGCGGGACCTGTTCGGCCGCTACGTCGGCGAGGACGTGGCCCGGCGCGCCCTGGAGCGGGGCACCGAGCTGGGCGGGCAGGAACGCGACGTCGCCGTGCTGTTCGTCGACATGGTCGGCTCCACCCAGCTGGCGGCCACCCGGCCGCCCAGTGAGGTCGTCAACCTGCTCAACGAGTTCTTCCGGGTCGTGGTGGACACCGTCGGGCGGCACGGCGGATTCGTCAACAAGTTTCAGGGTGACGCCGCGCTGGCGATCTTCGGCGCCCCGATCGAGCATCCCGACGCCGCCGGGGCGGCGTTGGCCGCCGCCCGCGAGCTGCACGACGAGCTGCTGCCGGTGCTGGGGGCCACCGAGTTCGGGATCGGGGTGTCCTCCGGCCGGGCCATCGCCGGTCATATCGGCGCCCAGGCGCGGTTCGAGTACACCGTGATCGGCGACCCGGTCAACGAGGCGGCCCGGCTCACCGAGCTGGCCAAACTGGAAAACGGTCACGTGCTGGCCTCGGCGATCGCGGTCAGCGGTGCGCTGGATGCCGAGGCGTTGCGCTGGGATGTCGGCGAGATCGTGGACCTGCGCGGACGCACGGTGCCCACTCAGTTGGCCCGGCCGCTGAATCTGGCGGTGACCGCCGAGGCGCCCCGAGAAACCGGCACCAGCGCAGCCCCATAGTCTGAGAAGCCTCTAAGGGAACGCCCGCCGCCGCCGACCGCATCCCCAGCGGCGTTGAGGGCTGCCGGCTTATTGGCAGATCGAAATCGGTGTTAGCCCGATTGCCGGAAGACCTCGTGCCACAGCGTCGGCGGGATGCTGAATTCACCGGGGTCGGTGAGGTTGGGCATCAGGCTGTCCGGGTCCAATCCGTCCACGCCCGTGCCGCCGATGTCCACCGGATCCGGCAGATCGACGGTGCCGCTCACCAGGTTGTCGGCGTCCGGGCCAAGCAATTGCAGCAGGTTGAGGAACTCTTGGTCCATGTCCTGGCTGGAGCCGGCGGACAGTTGGATCGCGGGCACCTCGACGTCGGGCAGGGCCGGGTTGACCGGGGTAGCGGCGATCACGCCGGCACCCGCGAGGGCGACGCCGGCGGCGATGCAGCAACACACGGTCAGCCGCATAGCTCCCCTTGATAGTCGCCGCCGTGACAACTGTCACATTCCAACATCGGTCAGCTTACCTGAGAACAGACTGAGCAACAACCGGTTTTGCGGTTAAGAACAATCAGCTGAGCCTGAGAACGTGCGCAGGAATGCAAGTTGACCAGGGCCGATGCCCCACGCCCCCGGCGCCGCCGGGTCCGGCCACGGCGCGGGTCCGGCGAAGTCCCGGCACGGGGCCGCTTTAGCGTTTGGCGGCCTTTTTGGCCGCGGTCTTGCGCGCGGTTTTCTTCGCGGCCCGTTTGACCGGCCCGCGAGCCCGGCGCTCGGCCAGCAGTTCGGCCGCGCGCTCATCGGTGATCGACACCACGTCGTCGCCCTTGCGCAGGCTGGCGTTGGTCTCACCGTCGGTGACATACGGCCCGAACCGGCCATCCTTGATCAGCATCGGCTTACCCGTCGCCGGGTCATTGCCCAGTTCCCGCAACGGCGGCGCCGACGCGGCTTGCCGACCGCGCCGTTTCGGCTCGGCGTACAGCTTCAACGCTTCATCGAGGGTGACGGTGAACAGCTGGTCCTCGGTGGCCAGCGACCGGGAGTCGGTGCCGCGCTTGAGGTAGGGCCCGTAACGGCCGTTCTGCGCGGTGATCTCCTCACCGGAGGCCGGGTCCACGCCCACCACCCGCGGCAGCGACAGCAGCTTGAGCGCGTCTTCCAGCGTCACCGTCTCCAGGTCCATGCTGCGCAGCAGCGACCCGGTGCGCGGCTTGGGGCCGGTGGGTTTCTTGCCCTTCTTGGTGGCGCCCTGATCCGGTTCGTCCTCGGGCGGCTCCGGCAGGATCTCGCTGACATACGGCCCGTAGCGACCGTCTTTGGCGACGATCTCGTGTCCGGTCTGCGGGTCCACCCCCAACACCCGGCCCTCCTGCGGGGTGGCGAATCGCTTTTCGGCGACGTCGAGGGTCAGCTCGTCGGGGGTCAGCGTGCCGTTGAGGTTGGCCCGCTGCGGGGTGGGTTCACCGTCGTCGCCGGCGACCATGCGCTCCAGGTACGGCCCGTTCTTGCCCACCCGCACATACACCGGGCGGCCCTCGGCGTCGTCGAACAGCTTGATGGAGTTGACTTCCCGGGCGTCGATCCCTTCCAGGTTGACGCCCACCAACTTCTTGAGCCCGCCGGAGCGCGCCACCGAATCCTCCACCCCGTGGTCGCCGCCGAAGTAGAAGTTGTTCAGCCAGTTGGTGCGGTGCTCGTGGCCCGCGGCGATCTCGTCGAGCTCGTCTTCCATCGCGGCGGTGAACCCGTAGTCGACGAGCCGGCCGAAGTGCTGCTCCAGCAGCCCGGTGACCGCGAACGCCACCCACGACGGCACCAGGGCGCTCCCCTTCTTGTGCACGTAACCGCGGTCCTGGATGGTCTTGATGATCGACGAGTACGTCGACGGCCGGCCGATGCCGAGCTCTTCGAGTGCCTTGACCAGCGACGCCTCGGTGTAGCGGGGCGGCGGGTTGGTGGCGTGCCCGTCCGGGGTCAGCTCGGTGGCGTCGACCCGCTGGCCTTCGGTCAGGTGCGGCAGGCGCCGCTCGGCGTCGACGGTCTCGCCGCCGGCCAGCTCGTCCACGGTCTCCACATAGGCCTTGAGGAAGCCCGGGAAGGTCAGCGTGCGCCCGCTGGCGGAGAACACCGCCTGCCGGTCACCGGAGGCCCCGGCGATCCGCAGGCTCAGCGTGGTGCCGCGGGCGTCGGCCATTTGCGAGGCGACGGTGCGCTGCCAGATCAGCTCGTAGAGCCGGAAGTCGTCGCCGTCGAGCTCGCGGCGCACCGCGTCGGGGGTGGCGAACGTCTCACCCGCCGGCCGGATCGCCTCGTGCGCTTCCTGCGCGTTTTTCACCTTGCGGGTGTACTGGCGCGGCGACGGCGAGACGTACTCCTCGCCGTAGAGCTGGCGGGCCTGGGTACGGGCGGCGTTGATCGCCGACTCCGACAACGTCGTCGAGTCGGTCCGCATATAGGTGATGTAGCCGTTCTCGTAGAGCCGCTGCGCGATGCTCATCGTCCGCTCGGCGGAGAACCGCAGTTTGCGGCTGGCTTCCTGCTGCAGCGTCGAGGTCATAAACGGCGCGTACGGACGCCGGGTGTAGGGCTTTTCCTCCACCGACGCCACCGACAGCTGCGCCCCGGCCAGCCCGCCGGCCAGCGCGCCCGCGGCGGCCTCGTCGAGCACCACCACCTCGTCGGGTTTGCGCAGCGCACCCAGCGAGTCGAAATCCCGCCCGGTGGCCACCCGCATGCCGTCGACGCTGGTCAGCCGGGCGGTGAAGGTGGGTGGGGCCGCGTTCGGGTCGGATACGCTGGCGTCCAGTTCGGCGACCACATCCCAGTAACTGGCGCTGCGGAACGCCATCCGGTCGCGTTCACGCTGCACGATGATGCGGGTCGCCACCGACTGCACGCGGCCGGCCGACAGTTTCGGCGCGACCTTCTTCCACAGCACCGGGCTGACCTCGTAGCCATACAGCCGATCCAGGATGCGACGGGTTTCCTGCGCGTCGACCAGGTCGAGGTCTAGGTCGCGGGGCTGTTCGGCGGCGGCGCGGATCGCCGGCTCGGTGATCTCATGGAAGACCATCCGCCGGACCGGGATCTTGGGCTTCAGCGTCTCCAGCAGATGCCAGGCGATGGCTTCGCCTTCGCGGTCACCGTCGGTGGCCAGATACAGTTCGTCGACGTCCTTGAGCAGGCCTTTGAGCTCGGTGACGGTGCTCTTTTTATCCGGGCTGATGATGTAGAGCGGTTCGAAGTCGGCGTCGACGTTGACCCCCAGCCGCGACCACGGCTCACTCTTGTACTTCGCGGGCACGTCGGCGGCGTTGCGGGGCAGGTCGCGGATGTGTCCCCGCGACGACTCGACGATGTAGTTCGAGCCCAGGTAGCCAGCTATTTTGCGCGCCTTGGTGGGCGACTCGACAATGACGAGTCGCCGCACGCTTCCATTTCCGCCGCTGCCGCGGGCGCTCACCAATGGGTCAGCCACCTTGCGCTTACGCTCCACTTCTTTCCGCCCCGACAGGTCGAGCGACCGTGCGCCTTCCACCTGTGGACAACTGACAATTTCGCACCTTGGGCGGGCCGACGCAAACCGCCTCCCCGTGCGACCGCCATCCGGATGTCCGGAAAGCGGCCGCTAAACACTCGGCCAGCAGGCCTTCGCCGCAGCAGTGTCAGGTGGCTCCCCCACGTTCTCTAACAGGCGCAACAGTCTACGTCGCCCGCTGATCCGCAGCGCCGGTCGGGCACCGCGGGTACCGATCAGGGTAGGGGCGATACCGACCCGCATCAACGCCGACGCCAGCGGCGAATGGGTGTCCGGCGCGTGCGGGTCCAGGCCCAGCAGGTAGCGGTCGGCCTCGGGGCACCGGCCGCCAGCGTCCACGCCCGCAGCTCCCGCGGCCCGGGTAGCCACTGTGGAGGCACGGTCTTGACCGCCCCACGCGTCCACTGGGCGGCCAGCGGGCGCAGCCGCGGATCGACGGCCGTGCGCACCAGCGGGGTGTCCTCGTCGGTCTGCCCGATCTCCGGCGGCAGACCCGCCTCGAGCATCATGTCCGCCAGCGCCGCGGCGCGCCACGGGTGCTCGACCACCACCGACAGCCGGGCCCCGTCACCGACCACCACGATCTGGCCGGTGGCCGCCAACACCCCGGTGAGGTCGGCGACGGCGGGCGGCACCGACTCAGCCGAGAAGAAGGACAGCTGACTCACGCCACCGACAGTAGGCCAGTCGGTAGGTGATGCCGCCGCAATACCGGGCCCGACTAACAGGAAAACCCCCCGGCTGACCCGTGAGGGACTGCGCGGGGGGTTTGCCGTCAGCGGCGATTACTCAGATGGAGCGGACGCCCGTGGCCTGCGGACCCTTGGGGCTCTGGCCGACCTCGAACTCGACTCGCTGATTCTCCTCAAGGGTGCGGAAGCCGGATCCCTGGATTTCCGTGTAGTGGACAAACACATCGGCGGATCCGTCCTCGGGCGCGATGAAACCGAACCCCTTCTCCGCGTTGAACCACTTCACAGTTCCCTGTGGCATTTGTCGATCTTTCCTTCTCTTCGTACCCGGTGCGGTGCACCGTTGTTCGGTGCACCGTGTTTCGGTGCCCCGGGCCCGTCCCGGCCGCCCTACCTTGGTGGTGTCGCCGGACTGGACCGACCTACGCCCTCACAGGAACTGCGGCCGCAACAAAAGATCCTGCGAAAGTGTGACACGAACACAGAAGCTACGACCGTTCATCAGTCAACCATGTTCGGCGCATAAGCGACAGTCTCTGGTGATCAGCTGAGTAACGGCTTGGTGAACAATTCAGTCGGCGGGCTCCGGTGACGACGGTGAGGGACAGTAACGGCAATGGCGAATTTCGGCACCGATCTGCTGGCCGCCGCGCTCGCCGGCACCGACTCGGCCGAGGGTCCGCTGCGCCACGTCACGGAGTTGCCGGCGCGCCGCGGTGCGCCGCAGCGCTGGCCGGCCTGGGCCGAACCCGACGTGGTTGCCGCGTTCGTCGACCGCGGGATCAGCCTGCCGTGGTCACACCAAGTCGACGCCGCCGACCTGGCTCACCGCGGCCGGCACGTCGTGGTGAGCACCGGCACCGCCTCCGGGAAGTCACTCGCCTACCAGCTGCCGGCGCTGAACGCGCTGGCCACCGCGCCCGCGCCCGGGTGCTCTACCTGTCGCCGACCAAGGCGTTGGGCCATGACCAGTTGCGCACCGCGGCGGCGTTGACCGCCGCGGTCCCGCGGCTTCGCGACGTGGCGCCCACCGCCTTTGACGGCGACAGCCCCGCCGAGGTGCGCCGCTTCGCCCGGGAACGCTCCCGGTGGGTGTTCACCAACCCGGACATGCTGCACCTGTCGTTGTTGCGCAACCACGCCCGCTGGGCGGTGTTCCTGCGCGGCCTGCGTTTGGTGATCGTCGACGAATGCCACTACTACCGCGGGATTTTCGGCTCGAATGTGGCGATGGTGCTACGTCGGTTGCTGCGGCTGTGTGCACGCTACGCCGCCGCGCCGGCGGCGACACCCACGGTGATCTTCGCCAGCGCCACCACCGCGGCGGTGGTCCAGGCCGCGCGAGTCGGCGACCGCTTGGCGCACCTGGGCGTGCAGGCTTTCCACCAGCGCGGTGTCGGCCTCGCGGTGTGCATCGGTGTAGCTGTCCTGGGTGAAAAGGTTTGCCGCCGACTTGTATTCGCCGCGGGCGACGAACTGGGCCTCGATGCCCACCTTCTGTAGCGCGGTGCGCAAAAACATCGCGTTGGTGGCGAACCCGATCAACCCGACGGTGCCGGACGGCTGCATCCACACCTCGCCGAACGCCGACGCCAGGTAGTACGACAGGGTGCCCGGATAGGTTTCGGCCCACGCCACCGACGGTTTGGCCGCGGTGAACGCCGCGATCGCCTCCCGCAGCTCCTGCACCGGCCCGGCCGCCACGGCCGGCAGCTGCACCCGGGCGATCAGCCCCGCCACCCGCGGATCCACGGCGGCGCGGGTGATGGCGGCGACGACGT
>PPEA01000589.1 GCA_002967005.1 Mycobacterium talmoniae | reverse complement strand
GCGTCCTCCCAGTCACAGCACAGCTGGGCCAAAAAACCCGTTCCGGCCGCGGCGGTTTCGTCGACGGTGCGGTCCCGGGTGTGCCCGTAGTAGCCCACCGCGCTGGCGTTGACCAGCACCGGCACGCCGGCGCCGGCCACCGCCTCGGCCAGCACCTCGGTGGGGGTGATGCGGGAATCGCGCAGGCTCTGCTTGAACGCCCCCGACCAGCGCCGCTGACCGACGTTGACGCCGCACAGGTTGACCACGGCGTCGACGCCGCGCAACGCGGTGGCGTCGAATTCGCCGCTTTCCGGATCCCAGTGCAGCTCACCGGCGTTGGCCGGGGTGCGACGCACGATGCGCAGCACGTCGTGGTCGGCGGCGCGCAGCGCCGACACCAGGGCGGAGCCGATCAGCCCCGAGGAACCCGCGATTGCGACCCTGGCCATCGGCTTCGCCCCTCCCTACAGCCCGAGGTCCGCCTCGAACGCGCCCTCTTCGAGCCGGTGTTTGACCGTGGTCAAAAACCGGCCGGCGTCGGCGCCGTCGATCAGCCGGTGGTCGTAGGTCAGCGGCAGGTAACAGACCGAGCGCACCCCGATCGATTCGTTGCCGGCCTCGTCGACGACCACCCGCGGCCGCTTGACGATGGCGCCGGTGCCCAGCATGGCGGCCTGCGGCGGCACCAGGATCGGGGTGTCGAACAGCGCGCCCTGGCTGCCGATGTTGGTGATGGTGAAGGTGCCGCCGGACAGCTCATCGGGCTTGAGGTCACCGCTGCGGGCCCGGTTGGCGATGTCGGCGATCGCCCGCGCCAGCCCGGCCAGCGACAGGTCGCCGGCGTTGTGGATCACCGGCGACAACAGCCCCTGCTCGGTGTCCACCGCGATGCCCAGGTGCTCGGCGTCGTAGTAGGTGATCTCCTTGCTGTCCTCGTTGTAGCTGGCGTTGACGTTGGGGTGGGCCTTGAGCGCGTCGATCACCGCGCGGGCGATGAACGGCAGGTAGGTCAGGTTGACGCCTTCGCGTTCGGCGAAGTCGTTCTTGGCCCGCGCCCGCAGCGCCACGATCCGGGTCATGTCGACCTCGTGGGTTTGGGTGAGTTGCGCTGTGGCCTGCAGGGATTCGCGGGTCTTCTTGGCGGTGATCTGCCGGATCCGGCTGGCCTTGGCGGTGGTGCCGCGCAGGTGCGCCAGCGCCGGCGCCGGGGTCG
>PPEA01000588.1 GCA_002967005.1 Mycobacterium talmoniae | reverse complement strand
CAATGTCCTCGAGATGCTTGGCCAGCAACCGGTTCTCCCCCGGTGAACCGCACCCGGGTGACCCCCAGCCGCGACCACGCCGATGCGCACCAGCCGGGTGATCTCGTCGGGGCGCAGCAGTTGCCGGCCGGGCAGCCACGGCACGCCCTCGGCGGGCATGCAGTAGGTGCAGCGCAGGTTGCACCGATCGGTCAACGACACCCGCAGGTCGGTGGCCACCCGCCCGTAGCTGTCGATCAGCGGGCCCCGTGACGGGACCGCGGTGCTGCGCCGCTCGACCCGACGCAGCACCGCCGGAATACCCAGCGCCGTGACCGTCATGCCGGCGCGCTCACAGCGACGGAAACTGCACCGGGCATTCGATCTTGTTGCCCACCGTCAGCGTGCCCTTGGGGTACACGTTCACATCGACGTACTGCGACTTGGGGATGTCCATCGCGTAGTAGTCGTGCGCCGAATCGTCGTCCATCGACATGTTGCCCCGCTCGTCTTTGGCGCGACACCGCAGCGTGTACTCGCCGGGGGTGACGTTCTGCCAGGTGAACGACCAGCCGACCCAGGCCCACTTGCCGAACGGTTTGTCGAGTTTCGCGAATGACCAGGTGTCGCCGCCGTCGAGGCTGACCTCCACGCTCTGGATGCCAAGCCCACCGGCCCAGGCCCGGCCCCGTAGCTCGACGGCGTCCGTCTCCTCCAGGTGCCGGATCCGGCACAAGAAGTCGGGGATGCCGGGCGGGATCATCATCGCCCGCACCTTCTCGAAGGTGCACGGGATGCGGTTGGGGTCCTCGTCGTTTTCGGCGTAGCTGTACCACTTCATCTGGTTCTTGGTGAGCCGCCAGTCGATCGCCTCGATCGAGTCGATCCATTTGACGTTGGTGGCCCCCAACCAGCCGGGGACCAGCAGCCGCAGCGGGAAGCCGTGCTGCGGCGGCAACGGCTGGCCGTTGATCTCGTAGCACAGCAGGACATCGTTGTCCGGGTTCATCACGTAGTCGACGGTCAGGCTGCGCTGGAAGTACTGCACCTCGGCGCCGTCCGGCGGGCCCTGGATGCCCTTGTCGCGCCCGGTGAACAGGATCTCCACCGCGCTGTCTTGCAGGCCGGCTTCCTCGAGCACCCCGCGCAGCGGCGTGCCGGTCCACTCGGCGGTCCCGATCGCGTCGTGGTTCCACGGCACGTGCGCCCACAGCCGCCATTTCTGGCTGGCCCGGCCGTTGCCGCAGCATTCCATCGTGGCCGGGATGGTGACCTTCGGCATGCTGCGCAGCTTGTCCATGTCCAGGGTCAGCTTCTTTTTCACCAGGCCGTCGACCTTGACCTGGTAGCTCTTCTCGTCGATGTAGGGGATGTCGTAGTGGATGAGCAGGTAATGCATTCCGATCGGGGTGATCGGGTAGGCCAGGCCCTCCAGGTGCATGCCGTGGCAGCGGCTCTTGCCGGCGACCTCCATCACGGTGAAGTTGTCCAGCCGGTCGGTGTGCTGATAGTCCATGTAGGGCGGGATGTCGTTGTCTCCGTGGGGATCCGCCCGCGACGCCGCCAGCGCGGCGGGCGGCACATCCAGGGTGAAGCGTCTGCCGTTCGCGGTCGGATAGGCCTGCGTCTTGGTGCTCATCGTGCCTCCTCGTGCGGGTTCGGGATCGCTGTCGCCCTCCCTGGTGGCGGGTAATCGACGCGCGCCAGCTGTCGTCGACGAGTCAGCGGGAACCGGGCTAGGGGTCATTATTCGCCCGATAAACGGCGGACGAAACCGCATTGGTCAATGTTGTGAGAATTGCTCAGATTGGCGGCGATATGCTGTGACACCGACCAAATTCCGCAGTTATTGGACAAAGACCGATAATCTCACGCAGTTGCGGATCGTGGTCGTGCTGTCTCCGCGCTGGCGGAACGCGCCGCGCGAAGTTGTTACGACAGCGAGCCTTTGGGGATCCGGGGTTCAGCCTGGGCACCCGCCCGTACGTGGGGGTGCGCGCTTATCCGCAATTAAGTATTAATTCCACGTTTCGACCATCGTTTGCGGAATATGCGGCGTGGGTGTCGCACACCGAAGTCATCACCAAGCCGCGAGATTGAAACCATGCAGCAAATGTGCGAGTGGACCCCTGCGTGGCTTCAATCTCGCGGGACCGGCGAGCTACCCGGCCCGGCCACCTGCTCGTGAGGCGCACAAGGGTGCGGCACTGCCCGCCGGTTTGGTCGTTACCACAGGGTTCGCGCGACGTTTTCGGCTGCCACCACAACATTCGTCAATGACGGCGCTCCCCGCCCCGCCCCGGCGAATAATGGGTCACACCCCGGTCCGCTGGCTAGGTCGGTGGCATCCGCGACATCCACCGTCTGCCCGACGAAAGGGGACGCCTGCCCGACCAACCCTAGGAGCGGCACTGATGACGGATAACTACACGACGACGAATGCGGGTGCTCCGGCTCCCAGCGACGAGCACTCCTTATCGCTGGGCCCCGATGGGCCGCTCCTGTTGCAGGATTTCTACCTGATCGAGCAGTTGGCGGCGTTCAATCGGGAGCGGGTACCCGAGCGTCAGCCGCACGCCAAGGGGACCGGCGCCTTCGGCCGCTTCGAGGTCACCAATGACCTGAGCGCCTACACGAAGGCGGCGGTGTTCCAGCCGGGCGCCAAGACCGAGGTGTTTGTACGGCTGTCGGGGAACGCCGGTGAGCGCGGCAGCGCCGACACCGTGCGGGACACCCGGGGATTCTCGGTGAAGTTCTACACCTCCGAGGGCAACCTGGACATCGTCGGCCTGGACTTTCCGGTCTTTGTCATCCGCGACCCGATCAAGTTTCCGCAGATGGTCCGCTCGGCCAAGACCCGGGCGAACAACGGTTGTCATGACCACAACATGCAGTGGGATTTTTGGACGCTCTCCCCCGAGTCGGCTCATCAGGTGACCATGATTATGAGCGATCGGGGTATCCCTAAGACGTTTCGGAACATGGATGGCTTTGGCCTGCACGCGTTCAGTTGGCTCAACGCCGCTGGGGAGATCTGTTGGGTGAAGTTTCACTTCAAGACCGATCAGGGCATCGAGTGGTTAACCCAAGAAGAAGGCGAGCAGTTGGCCGGTACGGACTCGGACTACGGGATGCGCGACCTGCATGACGCGATCGAGCGCGGGGAGTACCCGAGTTGGTCGGTGAAGGTGCAAATCATGCCGGTCGAGGAGGCCAAAAGCTACCGGCTCAACCCGTTCGACGTGACCAAGGTGTGGCCGCACGCCGACTACCCGCTCATCGACCTGGGCAAATTGACGCTCGACCGCAACTTCACCGACCACCACACCGAGGTCGAGCAGGCCACCTTCGCGCCGCACGCGCTGGTTCCGGGCATCGGACTGAGCCCGGACAAGCTGTTGCTCGGGCGCAGTTTCGCCTACGCCGACGCGCACCGCTACCGGGTCGGGGCCAACCACAACCAGCTCCCGGTCAACGCCCCGAAGTGCCCGGTGCACAGCTATTCCAAGGACGGGCAGATGCGCTTTGTCCCCTCCACCGACCCGGTGTATGCACCCAATTCCTACGGTGGGCCGAAAGCCGATCCCGATCGGGCGTCGGTGGTGCGTTGGGCCGCCGACGGAGGAATGATGGTGCGCGCTGCCTACACCCTGCGTCCCGACGACGACGACTGGGGTCAGGCCGGCGCCTTGGTCCGCGACGTGATGGACGACGCGGAACGCGAGCGCTTGGTGCACAACGTCGTGAGTCACGTCTCCGCCGGCGTCAAAGAGCCCGTGCTGTCGCGAGTATTCGAATACTGGCGCAATATCGATCCCGACATCGGCAAGAGAATCGAAGACGGTGTCCGCGCGAATCTGAAATAGCTTGCCTCCCGACCGAATCGCCGACATATGGGGCGCACGAACGCCCCACGCGTCCGGCACGGCGTGGCCGGTACGGGTCGATGAATACCTGGCCGACGGGGTCACCGCATCCGAGATCGAGCGCTGGGTGCGCGGTGCGTGCCTCCTGTGCTCCAACGGCTGCGGACTGGAGATCGCGGTCCGCGACGGTCGGATGGTCGGCGTCCGGGGACGCGCGGAGGACCGCGTCAACCACGGCCGGCTGGGCCCGAAGGGGTTGTACGGCTGGCAGGGCGAGCAACGCGACAGGCTCACGGTTCCGCTGATCCGCCAACGTGGCCGACTGGTCGAAACGGACTGGGACACCGCGATGACGCAGATCGTGGAGCGGTCCCGCACCCTGCTCGACGCGAAAGGCCCCCTCTCGCACGGCTTCTTCACCTCCGGCCAGCTGATGATCGAGGAGTACTACACGCTGGCGGTCATCGGGAAGGCGGGGTTGGGTACGCCGCACATGGACGGCAACACCCGGTGGTGCACGGCTACCGCATCGGCCGCGTTCCAGGAAAGCTTCGGCTGTGACGGGCAGCCTGGCTCCTACACCGACATCGACTCCTGCGACGCCGTGTTCTTGTTCGGGCACAACGTCGCCGAGACCCAAACCGTGCTGTGGGCCCGGATGCTCGACAGGTTGGACGGTCCGGACCCGCCGCAGCTGGTCTGCGTCGACCCGCGACGCACCAATGTGGCCGAACGGGCCACCGTCCATCTGCCGATCCGCAATGGCACCAACCTGGCGTTGATGAACGCCCTGGTGCGCGAGCAAATAACACGCGGATTTGTCGACGAGAGATATGTTGCCGCGCACACCATCGGTTTCGACGCGCTCGCCCGCATGACCCGGGACGCGACCCCGGAGTGGGCCGCCGATATCTGCGGTGTGCCGGCCGACGATATCCGTCGGGCCGCGGAGATCTTCGGCACCAGCCAACGGGTGGTGTCGACCTGCTCGATGGGTTTTTACCAGTCGCACCAGGCCACCGCCGCGTCCTGCCAAGTCAACAACCTGCACTTGCTGCGGGGCATGCTGGGCCGGCCCGGCGCGGGGATCCTGCAGATGAACGGTCAGCCCTCGGCGGAGAACAACCGGGAAGCCGGTTGCGGCCCGGCGCTGCCCGGCTTCCGCAACTGGGAAAACCCCGAACACGTGCGCGAACTCGCTGAACTGTGGAACGTCGATCCGATCGTGATCCCGCACTGGGCCCCGCCGACCGACGCGATGACGATGTTCCGCTACGCCGAGCAGGGCTCGATCGGGTTCCTGTGGATTGCCGGCACCAATCCCGCGGTGTCGATGCCCGACCTCGCCCGGGTTCGGCGGATTCTTTCCGGCGACCAGTGTTTCGTCGTGGTCTCCGACGGTTACCGCACCGAGACCACCGAGCTGGCCGACGTCGTCTTGCCGGCCGCGCTGTGGGGTGAGAAGACCGGCACCCACACCAACGTGGACCGCACCGTGCACCTGTCCGAACGGGCCGTCGACCCACCCGGGCAGGCTCGCGGCGATCTGGAGATCTGGATCGACTATGCCCGCCGGATGGCACTAGCCGACAAAGACGGGCGGCCCCTGCCCCCGTGGGAGGAGCCGGAGCAGGCCTTCGAGGCATGGAAACAATGCAGCGCCGGCCGGCCGGTGGACTACACCGGTTTGAGCTATGCCCTGCTGCACGAGCGTGGCGGCATCCAGTGGCCGTGCACCGCCGACACCCCGGCGGGCACCGAACGGCTTTACACCGACGGGAACTTCCCGACCGACCCGGATTCATGCGAGACGTATGGCCACGACCTGGCCACCGGAGCGGCGGTGAGCGAGACGGAATTTCGGGCTTGTCGGCCGGATGGGCGGGCGATCCTCAAGACCACACCATATGAGCCCGCCTTCGAGCAGCCCGACGAGCGGTACCCGCTGCGGCTGACCACCGGCCGCACCGTATACCACTGGCACACCCGCACCAAGACCGCCCGGTCACCGCAACTGCAGCGGGCCGCACCGGCGATGTGGCTGGAGGTGTCCCGACAGGACGCGCAGCGCTTGGGCATCGGGGAGGGCGACATCGTGCGCGTCACCTCGCGTCGCGGCAGCATCGAGGCACCCGCACGGGTCTCCCATGTGCGCGCCGGGATCGTCTTCGCGCCCTGGCATTACGGTGGCACCGCAGCCAACGAGCTCACCCTGTCCGCGTGGGACCCGATCTCCAAGCAGCCGGAGTTCAAGGTCGCTGCCGTTGACCTGGAGCGGGTACGTGACGGCGACGGCCCGGCACCCGCCCCCATCCACACCGCGTCGGCACCCGCCACCCTCGATCGGTGATGATCATGTACCTGACGACCTACCTGACCTTGCTACACGGCGCCGAGAACATGCTCGCCGAGTCCTACCGGCAGGTTGCCTCCGGCCACCAGCTCGATTTCGACGTGTATTACATGTGCCAGAGCTTCGCCCGGGAATGCGATGCACACGGCTCGGCGCTGGTAGCCAGCGTCGAGCGCTACGCGCACGTCGTCGAGCCCGAGCCCGAACGCCTTCACCCGAAAGGTCTGACCGCAACTCGAGGCGGCCCGGTCGGCCTGCTACGGGACCTGCAGGACCTCTACCAGCTGGCCAACCTGGTCGATATCACCTGGACGCTGGTCGGTCAGGCCGCCCACGCGCCCGGGACCGAGACCTCATCGCCCAGGTGAACCACTGCGGTCGGCAGATCTCCGTCCAGGTGTCCTGGCTGCGGATGCGGATGAAAGCCGAAGCGCCGCAGGCACTGCTGGTCGGTTCCTCAGCGGATCGTCAAACGTCGAGGTCCCACGACACCGCGAAGACACCGTGACTATCGCGCACACTGACCGCGGTTGAGTTGTCGAATCCTTGCCGCCGATAGCGAACACCGTTCCGGCGCAACAGTAATGGCGTCGCCGTGTCTGCCACCCGCATCCCGAACGCGAGGTACGCGGGTAGCGAGACGACCCATCGGCGAGCCACGCGGTACGACCAGAACATGATTCGCTCACTTTCTGGGCATAACGGAATGTTCGAATTCGGCGCGCATTCCGGCGGTGCGGTGTGCATGAAGCTACTGAGCCCAGTCGTAGTGCGTCATGTTGTCAGCCGACCAAGTCTGGCTCCATCTTTGTCTCCGGACGACAACCGAGCGGGAGTTCGTCACGCTACGATGTGATTTTCAGGGTGCGAAATCCCGATGGGTACGGGTGCAATGAACGAGCTGATCACCGCGTCGTCGTTTATCGACTGGGAAGAGCTGACCGGCCAATCGCAGTTCATCGTCGACCTCGTCAGTATCCCGATCTTCAGCGCCATCGCCGGCCTGATCACGAACTGGACCGGGGTGCTGATGCTCTTCGCGCCGGTTCATTTCACCGGGTTTCACATGCGCGGACTCAAGACGATCTTTCCGCTGCTGCCCCGCAAGGTGCAGATCCTGCCGATCTTTGCGCCCAACGGCGTTTTGGGCTTCCAGGGCTTCATCCCCTGTCGGGCCGAGAAGATGGCCAGCTTGATCGTGGACAAGTCCATTTTCCGGATCGGCGGCATCGCGGATTTCTACCAGGAGCTCGAACCGGATGTCCTGGCGGAACAGCTCTCGAAAGCGGCGCGGCCGAATATTCGCCAGCTCGCCACCGATGTGCTGGAGAAGGAACATTCGCTGCTGTGGCAGGTGCTGCCGCAACCGGCCCGCGACGCGGTGCTCGCCACGATCGATGAGCGGCTGCCGGCGATATCCCGGAAGGCGTTTGCCAAGATCGGCGAGCACATCGACGACCTGCTCAACGTCAAGCTGATGACGGTCAATTACCTGCGCAGCATCCCGGGATCTTGTGCGATATTTTCCAGGGATTTGGCGGCCCGGAACTGCGGTTCATGGTGCGCATCGGCGCGCTGGGTTTTGTGTTCGGTTTCCCGCTGGCGCTGTATCTGACGTTCGTGCGCGAGTATCACCCACCGGTGCTGAGCGCGATCCCGGCGTGGTGCATGGTCCTCGGCGGCGCCGCCCTCATCGGGGTGATTGTCAACATCTTGGCGATCAAGGTCGTGTTCGAGCCCGGTGAACCGCAGCCGCGGTACAGGTACCTGTGGAAGCAAGGTCTATTGCCCAAACGCCAGCACGAAGCGGCGGCCCAGTTTGCGCACATGCTGTCGACCGAAGTGCTCACCGTGACCAACTTCTCGCGGGAGCTGCTTTTCGGTGCCAGCGGCGACAAAACCGCGGCTTTTATCGGGGAGGTGGTTTCCGAGGAGGTCACCGGGATTCTGACTCCGGTGGTGTCCAGCGTGGCCCACACGCTGGGTCTGGTGAATCTCGATTCACTGCAGCAGCGGGCCAGTGCGGAGTTCGTCAATTTCGCGCCGGAAGTGTTCTACTCGAAAGAGTTCAACGAGGAGAAGGCCAAAAAGATCGAGGCCTTCGCGACCGAGCGGTTCCGTGCCCTGCCTCCGGCCGAGTTCGGTGAAATGCTCTACACGGCGATCGAGCAGGATGCCTGGCTGCTCTACGTCCACGGCGGGCTGCTGGGCATCGTGGTCGGCGCCGTCCATCTGCTGCTGTTCGGCTGGTGAAATCAGGACGCGCCGCGGATTCTGTCTTGCCGGCCGTCGCTGTCCCAGCGCCCGCGTTATAGCCTTCGGTATCGATACACACGTCGATGAATTGTCGACCGAACGCGGTCAGCCCGATACTCCGGTAAATCGTGATCGTCCGCTCCCCGCTTTCGATCGCATGCAACGCCGCCGGTTGCACCTCTAACAATGCGTACCGGCGATAGTCGTCCACCGGTTCGCGCGACAGGTCGACCAATCCCAGCCGGTTGAGATTGGCGAAGTAATGGTGATCCCGGTCGGGCCAATGGCATCCCGCCATCGATGCGACCATGCTGACGTCCCCGGCTAACAGCACCGAACCCACTTGAAACAGCGTCTTGGTTCGAACGTCGAGCAACGGTTGGGGGCCGGCCACGCCCAGGAAGCGCAGGATCCGCGCCTCGTCGGGAAGCAGCTCGTCGAGGATGCGGGCGAACGACGGGTGCACGTCGCGCCGCTGCAGCTCCGGTCTGTAGGAGATCCCGATCAATGCGTTACCGCGCTTCCGCAACGCGTCCGTCTCGTAGCGTGCCCCCGTTCCGACAACCCTGTCGAGGACGTCCTTCACACCGGTCAACGGACCCGTGGCGACCTGCCGCAGTCCTTCGCCGACTTGCTCGATGACCGGTTGGACCGGCTGGGTGACCGTATCGATAGCCCTGCCCAACACCTCGGTGGCCGGATTGGCGCCCAGCAGCGCGGTGACGAGGTTATCCGGTGGTCGCACGGGCGGTGCCGGCCCGTTCGCGGCGGGGGCATCGGTGGCCGAACCATTGGCGCCGGGCGGCGGTGCGGTACTGGATTTCGACGTGCCCGGCGACTTCTCCGGCTCCGGCCGTTGCTTTTCCCGACCCCCGGTCCCCCCTAACACGTCGTTCACCGCGTCGGTCAGTACGCCCACCGGGTTCTGCGGACCGCGGTCGCCCGCCGATTCGGGCTCCGAGCCGCTCGTTCCGGCTGGAAAGTTCAGTAACCTGCGGATGTCCGCCGCGCTGCCGGACCGGCCGACCACACCCAGAGGATTCAACAAGTCACCCACCGGGCCCTGCCCCACGTGGCCGCCCAGCAGTCCGGCGACATTGCCCAGCGGGTTCCCCGATCCGCCGGGCCTATCACCCGCGTTGTCTGGATAACGCAACAAGGTCAGTGCATTCCACACGCTTGTCGTCGCGCCGCGCACGTGCTCGACCGCGTTGACTATCTCTGTCGCGAGGTTCCGGATCAGAATCACCGACGTGCCCAATTCGCCGAGCGATTCCAGGTTCAGGTCGCCCAGAAGCGATGCCGCTTCCGGCGTTTTGCGTTCTTCCGAGCCTGGACTACTCATCTCGTTCCCCGCTATCGGGTGTGCGCCACATCACAGTCTACGGCACTGCGACCGATAGCCGCATGTGCCAACCCAACCCCTGATCCCCACCCTGGCACGCTGGAGTAGGGATCAGGGATGGAGCTGCTACTTCTTGGCCGTTGCCTTTTTGGCCTTGCTCTCCTCGACCTTGGCCAGCTTCTCGATCTGCTCGTTCAAGCTCTTCGAACGTGCGCGCAGCGCTTCGATGCTCGAATCCTTTGTATCTCCGGCCATGTCGGTGACATCCGTCTCGATTTCCTCGGCCTTTTCGAGCAAATCGTCGACGAACTCTTTGGTGTTGTCGAGTAGCTTCGACACGAGATTGAAGACGCTTGGATTTGCCATTGTGGACTTTCCTTTCGTTGCGCCGGGCCCCTCCCGGCAGGTCTAGCTGTATGCACGATGTCGGTGGATGTTCGGTGTTCGGTGGAACTTTGGCGGCGTCAGGGCGGGCCGCGCATCCGCTCCGGCAGGCGGTGTGTTCTTCTCATGCCACACCGGCGCCCGGTGTTCGTGGCGAATCGGTGCCCCGCGAGCGGATTTCGACGATGGGGAGCCGCAACGCACCGGGGGCGCCCTCGGGCACCACCGGGTTGTTCGGGGCGATCGGCGGCACCCGGCGGTAACCCTGGCCCTGTTCGGGTCGTGGGTCGGCTTCCCCGTAGTTCGGCCACATCGCGGCAGCGCGCTCGGCTTGCGCGGAGATCGTCAACGCGGGATTCACCCCCAGGTTGGCCGACACCGCCGAGCCGTCGACGACGCTGAGGGTGGGATAGCCGTACACCCGGTGGTAGGGGTCGATGACACCGTGTTCGCGATCGGCGCCGATGGCGCAGCCGCCGAGGAAGTGCGCGGTGAGCGGAATGTTGAACAGCTCGCCCCAGGTGCCGGCGGTGACGCCGCCGATCTTGTCCGCGATCCGGCGGGTCGCCTCGTTGCCTTCCGGGATCCACGTCGGGTTGGGTTGGCCGTGGCCTTGCTTGCTGGACAGGTGACGCCCGCGCAGGCCACGCTTGGTGAAGGTGGTGATCGAGTTGTCCAGGTGCTGCATCACCAGGGCGATGACGGTGCGTTCGCTCCAATTCCTGACGGCCAGCACGCGCAGCAGCGCGACCGGGTTTTTCGCCGCCACACCGAGGAACTTCAGCCAGCGCGGCCAGCGTCCACCGCCGTCGGTCATCAGGGTTTGCAGCAGCCCCATCGCATTAGAGCCCTTGCCGTAGCGCACCGGTTCGATGTGGGTGTCGCCCGACGGGTGGAACGAAGAGGTGATCGCCACCCCCTTGGTGAGGTCCAGGGCGGGGTCGACCTTGTACTTCATCGCGCCGAGGATCGACTCGGAGTTGGTCCGGGTGAGCATGCCGAGCCGGTCGGACAACCGGGGCAGGGTGCCGGTGTCCTTCATCTTGTGCAGCAGGTTCTGGGTGCCCCAGGTGCCGGCGGCCAGCACCACAAACCGCGCGGTGTAGGTTCGGCGGTTCTTGCGCAGCAGCGCGCCGGTCCGCACCGTGTCGACGCGCCATCCCGCGTCGGCGCCGGGCTGCAGTGCGGTGACGGTGGTCAGCGGATGCACTGTGGCGCCGGCTCGTTCGGCGAGGCCGAGATAATTCTTCACCAACGTGTTCTTGGCGCCGTACCGACACCCGACCATGCATTCGCCGCATTCCACGCAGCCGGTCCGCTCGGGCCCGGCGCCGCCGAAGAACGGGTCGGCGACGGTTTTACCGGGTTCGCCGAAGAACACGCCGACCGGTGTCTGGATGAAGGTGTCACCCACCCCCATGTCGTCGGCGACCGCTTTGACGATCTCGTCGGCCGGGGTCATATGCGGGTTGCGCACCACGCCGAGCATGCGCTGGCCCTGCTCGTAGTAGGGCGTCAGTTCGTCTTCCCAGTCGGTGATGTGCCGCCACTGCGGATCGTTGAAGAACGGGGCGGGCGGCTTGTACAGGGTGTTGGCGTAGTTCAGCGACCCGCCGCCGACGCCCGCGCCGGCCAGGATCACGCAATCCCGCAGCAGATGGATGCGCTGGATGCCGAAACAGCCCAGTTTCGGTGCCCACACGAAGTTGCGCAGATCCCAGCTGGTTTTCGCGAACTGATCGTCGGTGAAACGCCGACCCGCCTCCAGCACGCCGACCCGGTAGCCCTTCTCCGTCAGCCGCAGCGCGGTGACGCTGCCGCCGAAACCGGATCCGATCACCAGAACGTCGTAGTCGAATTGGTTGGACATGTGTGCTCTCCTATTTGACGCCGGGCAGTCGCTTCAGCGCCCGCAGTCCGGTGGTCATGACCCGCGCGTAGCGGCCCGGCTCCAGCCAGGTCGGCGCACCGACCGGCAGCAGCCGCTCGGTGGCAATCGTTTGCGGTTCGGTGTATTTGAGGATGCCGTGTTCGCCGTGCCGACGCCCCAGGCCGGAGGCCTTCATGCCGCCCATCGGCGCGTCGACCGACGCCCACGCGGCGGCGTAGGCCTCGTTGACGTTGACGGTGCCCGCCTGCAGCCGCGCCGCGACGCGGCGGCCGCGCTTCGGGTCGGCGGTCCAGACGCTGAAGTTGAGGCCGTAGGCGCTGTCGTTGGCGCGCTCGATCGCCTCCTCTTCGCTGTCGACGCGGTACAGCGAGACGACGGGGCCGAACGTCTCCTCGGCGAACGCGGTCATGTCGTCGCTGACCCCGGACAGGATGGTGGGTTCGTAGAAGTACGGGCCGAGGTCTGGGCGGGCCCGACCGCCAGCCAGCACGGTGGCGCCCTTGGCCACCGCGTCCTCGACGTGACCGGTGACCGTCTTGAGCTGCTTCTCCGAGATCAGCGAGCCCATATCCGCCGAGTAGTCCAGGGCCGCCGAGAGTTTCATCGCCTTGGCGGCGGCGGCGAACCGGGTCGTGAAGTCATCCCACAGCGTCACCGGAACATAGATGCGTTCCACCGAAATGCACAGCTGCCCGGTGTTGGAGAACGCCGCGCGGATGGCGCCGGTCACCGCCTTGGTGACGTTGGCGTCGTCGAGGACCAGCAGGGCGTTTTTCCCACCCAGTTCCATCGAGCAGTCGATCAGCCGCTCCCCGGCCTGGCCGGCGACGATGCGCCCCACCGCCGTGGACCCGGTGAACATCAAATAATCGGAGTGGTCGATGATCGGGGTGCCCAGCTCGGAGCCGGATCCGGTGACCACCTGCACCAATCCCGGCGGCATCCCGGCCGCCTCCAGCAGCGTCACCGCCCACAACGCCGAAAACGGGGTCTGCTGATCGGGTTTGGCCAACACGGCGTTGCCGGCGACGAGGGCGGGCAGCGCATCGCTGATGCCCAGGGTCAGCGGGTAGTTCCACGGCGAGATGATGCCCACCAGGCCCTTGGGGTGGTGCAGTTCGGTCACCTTGGTGAGCGCCAGCTGCACGCCCTGCCGGCGTTTGGGGCCCAGGTAGCCGGCGGCGGTGTTCGCGTAGTAGCGGGCGGTCAGGCAGACGTCGAGGATTTCTTCAAACGCGTGCCGGCGGGCCTTGCCGTTCTCCAGCTGAATCAGGTCCAGGACTTCGTCCTGCGTTTGAGCACCAGATCGTGGAAGCGCCGCAACACGTTTGCCCGGTCGCGGATCGGGCGGGCGGCCCACGCCGCCTGCACCG
>PPEA01000587.1 GCA_002967005.1 Mycobacterium talmoniae | reverse complement strand
TGGCCGACATCGGGCCGCCCATATGGCCCAGCCCCAAGAAACGCGATAGTCGACACTGCTGGCCTTCCTAGCCGGTGGCGCGGACCCGCGCGGCCTCGGCGCGGCCGATCACACCCGCATGATCTCGTTGGTGCCTTCCAGGATGCGATGCACCCGCAGGTCGCGGACGATCTTTTCCAGACCATACTCGCGCAGGTAGCCGTAGCCGCCGTGCAGCTGCAGGGCCTTGTCGGCGACGTCGTAACACGCGTCGGTGACGTAGCGTTTGGCCATCGCGCACAGCTCGACCTTGTCGTCGGCGTCGTCGTCCAGCGCGGACGCGGCCCGCCACAACAACATTCGCGAGGTTTCCAGCGCGGTGGCCATATCGGCCAGGGCGAACCGGATGGTGGGCTCGTCGAGCAGCGCCGACCCGAACGCCTCCCGGTCGGCCAGATAACCGGCCGCCTTGTCGAACGCCGCCTGCGCGCCGCCCAGCGAACACGCCGCGATGTTGAGCCGGCCGCCGTTGAGGCCCTGCATGGCGATGCCGAAGCCGGCGCCCTCGCCGTCGGGCCCGCCCAGCATGGCCTCGGCCGGCACCCGCACCCCGTCGAAGATGACCTGCGCGGTGGGTTGGGCGTTCCAGCCCATCTTGTCCTCGGCGGCACCGAAACTCAGCCCCGGGGTGTCCTTTTCGACGATGAACGTGGAGATGCCGCGCGGGCCGTCGGCGCCGGTGCGGGCCATCACCACATACACGTCGGAGGCGCCGGCCCCGGAGATGAACTGTTTGACCCCGTCGAGCACGTAGTCGCCGCCCTGCTTGACCGCCCGGGTGGCCAGCGCGGCCGCGTCCGAGCCGGCGCCGGGCTCGGTCAAACAGTAGCTGGCGATCAGCTCCATCGACGCCAGCCGCGGCAGCCAGGTCTTGCGCTGTTCCTCGGTGCCGAAGCTGTCGATCATCCACGCGCACATGTTGTGGATGGACAAATAGGCGGCCGTCACCGGATCACCGGTGGCGAGTTGCTCGAAGATGCGCACCCCGTCTAGGCGGCGCAACCCGGACCCGCCGACGTCCTCGCGGCAGTAGATCGCCGCCATCCCGAGCCCGGCCGCCTCGCGCAGCACGTCGGTGGGGAAGTGGTGGGTGGCGTCCCACTCCAGGGCATGCGGGGCGAGCCGCTTGCCGGCGAACGCGGCGGCCGTTTCGGTGATCACCCGTTCGTCGTCGTCCATCTCGAAGAATCGCATGCCGGCCCTATTCCATGGTGGGGATGTGGAATTCGGCACCGTCCTTGATGCCGGACGGCCAGCGCTGGGTGACGGTCTTGACCTTGGTGTAGAACTGGATCGCGGCCGGACCGTGCTGGTTGAGGTCGCCGAACCCGGAGCGTTTCCAGCCGCCGAAGGTGTGGTAGGCCACCGGGACCGGGATGGGCACGTTGACCCCGACCATGCCGGCCTGCACCCGGGCGGTGAAGTCGCGGGCGCTGTCGCCGTCCCGGGTGAAGATCGCCACCCCGTTGCCGTACTCGTGTTCGGACGGCAGCCGCAGCGCCTCTTCGTAATCGGCCGCGCGCACGATGCACAGCACCGGCCCGAAGATTTCGTCGGTGTAGATCGACATGTCGGTGGTGACCCGGTCGAACAGGGTGGGCCCGATGAAAAAGCCGCTCTCCAGGCTCTCCTCACCGAAGGCAGGTCGTTGCTGGCCCGCTCGCGGCCGTCGACCACCAGCTCGGCGCCGGCGGCTACCCCCTGCCCGATGTAGTCGCGGACCCGGGCCAGCGCGGCCGCGGTGACCAGCGGCCCGTAGTCGGCCTTGGGGTCCAGGCTGTGACCCACCCGCAGGTTGTTGATCCGCTCCACCAGCCGGGCCCGCAGCCGGTCGGCGGTCTGCTCGCCGACCGGCACCGCCACGCTGATGGCCATGCAGCGTTCCCCGGCGCTGCCGTAGCCGGCGCCGATCAACGCGTCGACGGCCTGATCCAGATCGGCGTCGGGCATCACGATCATGTGGTTTTTGGCGCCGCCAAAGCATTGGGCGCGTTTGCCGTTGGCGGCGGCGGTGGCGTAGATGTACTGCGCGATGTCGGAGCTGCCGACGAACCCGACCGCGGCGATGTCGGGGTGGTGCAAGATCGCGTCGACGGCCTCCTTGTCGCCGTGCACCACCTGGAACACCCCCGGCGGCAGACCGGCCTGGATAAACAGTTCGGCCAGCCGCACCGGCACCGACGGGTCCCGCTCGGACGGCTTGAGAATGAACGCGTTTCCGCACGCCAGCGCCGGGCCGGCCTTCCACAGCGGGATCATCGCCGGGAAGTTGAACGGGGTGATGCCGGCGACCACGCCCAGCGGCTGCCGCAGCGAGTACACGTCGATGCCGGGTCCGGCGCCCTCGGTGTATTCGCCCTTGAGCAGATGCGGGATCCCGACGCAGAACTCGACGACCTCGATGCCGCGCTGAATGTCGCCGCGGGCGTCGGCCACCGTCTTGCCGTGCTCGCGCGACAGCAACTCGGCCAGCTCATCCATGTTGGCGTTGACCAGCTCGATGAACCGCATCATCACCCGGGCGCGGCGCTGCGGATTGGTGGCCGCCCAGCCCTTCTGGGCCTCGGCGGCCGAGGCCACCGCCGCGTCGACGTCGGCGGCCGAGCCCATCGGCACCGTCGCTTGAACCTGGCCGGTGCTCGGGTTGAGCACATCGGCGGTGCGCTGCGATTGGCCCGCGGTGCGCTGACCGTCGATGAAGTGCGCAATCTGTGTCGTCATGACTTATCCCGTGAAGTTCGCGTGTGGAGGGCAACGCCCAGAATACTTGCATATCCTAGTAAATGTCGGTCCGGGTTGGCAAGGGTACAGGCGCACTTAGCGCTCCACGCTGCGGTAATGCCGCGACGGTAAAACCCGTGCTATGCGGACTACCATCGATCCGTCGGGACGGCTGGTGATTCCCAAGCGGATTCGCGACCGCCTGGGCTTGCGGGGCAACGAGGAGGTGGAGATCACCGAGCGCGACGGGCGTATCGAGATCGAACCCGCGCCAACCGATGTCGAACTGGTCCGGGACGGCTCCGTTCTCGTCGCGCGTCCGGGGCGCCCGCTGCCTCCGTTGACCGACGACATCGTTCGGGAAACGCTCGAGCGCGTACGGCGGTGTGGCGCCGGACACCAGCGTCCTGGTGGCGGGATTCGCGACTGGCACGAAGGGACCGAGCACGATCTCGCCGGCGGCGCCACCTACGACGCGGTGGTCGGATTGACCGCGCGCCGCCGGGGCAACCTTGTTGACCCGCGACCTGCGCGCAGTTAAGACCTACGACCGGTTGGGCGTGGATTTCGAGCTGATCACCTGAGGGTGGCGTGCCGGTGGCTGCTGAAATCGACGCGTAAATTCCCCAAACTGCCGATTTGCGGGGCTATCCCTCTTTGCCAGCCTGGTTGTGAGTCAGTTGGTTCGCATTCGGGTGAAGGGGTGGGTTGGTGTCGATCAGTGCAGGGTTCACGGTGGCGGAGATCCGCGAGTTGGTGTTCGAGTATCAGGGTCTAGCGCATGGCCGCAAAGGTGGGTGGTTGGCCGCGCGCGGGATCGGGCACTGGCAGATGAGGCGGTGGCGAGACGCGGTATTTGACGGTGATCTCGACAGGGGGCTGATCCCGCGGCAAGGTGGTCCTGTGACGCTGCCCCCAGGTAGACGGGCCGCGGCTGCGCGCACGCGGGCCGCCGAGCTAACCGCCCATGAGCTCGAGGTCGACCGGCTCACCGCGCGGATCCGTGAGTTGGAAGAGACCAATGATGCGTTGGGAAAAGCTATCGGGCTTTTGCACGCGATGAGCGAGCACGAGCCCGCCGATACCCCGACGACGACCGATCCATCCGATTCCTGACCGCCGAAAACCAGCTCGTCGCCGAGCTGACCGCGGTGACCGGCTCGCAGCGCAGCGCGTTGTCGATTGCGGGTGTGGCCCGCTCGACGTGGCATTACCGCCACCATCCGCGCCAACGTGTGGTGGATCCGATCCCGCACAAGGCCCGCGCCTATCGGTCCCGGATTCCCGAGGCTGACCGCGCGGCGATTCAGGAGTTGATCGGTGCGGGCTGGACAGACGGGGTCTCGGTCGATCACGCCTTCGCCAATGCCTGGGATGCCGGGATCATGCTCGCCTCGCGCCGCACGTGGTGGCGTATCGCCGCCGATATCGACGATCAGTCCGACCGTCCGGTCGCACCCACTCGGGCTCGCGGCGGCACCCCGATGCGGCCTGCCCCGGTGCTGCAGGCCACCGCGCCCGGGCAGGTGTGGAGCTGGGATATCACCGATCTGCGCACACCGTGGCGGGGTGTGTCATTCAAGGCGTACTCGATCATCGACATCTACTCACGCAAACTCGTCGGCTGGCGCGTCGAGGACCGCGAAGTCGATGATCTCGCGGTCGACATGTTCAAGACCGCCTTCGCCGAACACGGCCAACCCGCTGGGGTGCACGCCGATTCCGGGCCGGCGATGCGCTCAAACGCACTCAAAAAACTGCTCGCCGACCTGGGGATCACCTCGACCCACAACCGGCCGCGGGTCAGCAACGACAACCCGTTCTCCGAATCGGAGTTCCGCACCATGAAATACCGGCCGAACTACCCCGGTGTCTTCGAGACCATCGAGGATGCTCGCGCCTACATGGCCTGGTATGTGCCCTGGTACAACCAGAACCACAAGCACTCCGGCATCGCCTTGTTCTCACCCAACGACGTCCATAACGGCAGCTGGCGTCAACTCTGGGAACAACGCCACACCACCCAGCAGACCTACTACGCGGCCCACCCCGAACGATTCCGCCGACCCCCCAAAACCCCCGCCCCCAGCGACACCGTCGGCATCAACCTTCCCAAGCCCGAACGACTCCAAGCAGCTTGACAACGCCCGTATGTGTCGATCTCGGCGTCGATTTCAGCAGCTAGGGGCGCCGCCGGATCCGGCGCCGCAACACCATCACGCCGCCCGCGATGAGCAGCAGCACCGGCACCCAGGGCAGCAGGAAGCCGACGACGGCGATCGCGCCGTGGGTGGCCGACACCAGGGCATGCCAGCCGTGCCGGACGGAGGCCACGAATCCGGTCGAGGGCGCCGCCGCCTCGGCGGACACGGTGACCGTGATCGTCGCGAAGCTGATCTGGTCGCCGAGCTGGGTGCGCTGCGCCCGCAGGCTGTCGAGGTCGGCCTGCCGTTTGGACAGGGCGTCCTCGGCCTGCAGCAGATCGGCGGTGCTGGTGGCGGCCTTCATCAGCGCGGTCAATCGATCAACCGACGTCTGCAGCGCCGCGATCCGGGCGTCCAGGTCGACGCGTCCGGTGGTGACGTCCTCATGCTTCAGCGATACCGACGTGACATCACCGAGTTGCTTTGTGTCCTGGAGGAATTCGTCGACCTCGGGGAGGGGACGCGCACGGTCAGCTCGGCGGTGCGGGACGACCCGAGCTGCGTTCGGTGCGGTCATCGTGCGGCCGCCAACCCGGCCGTCAGCTC